>NZ_SZVK01000030.1:0-50845 GCF_005280595.1 Escherichia sp. MR
GTCGTGGTTTCGAAATGGACTTCGCTGAACTGTTGCTGGAAGACTACAAAGCCTCCCTGAAATATCTCAGCGATCACTCGAAACTGCAGGGTATTGCCCAGCAGAACAGCTTTAAACATACCTGATAACAGGATGTTATAAGGAATCTCAGCCCCGGCTAGCAAGCCGGGGCTGAGAGTTCGACCAGAATATAACCCGGAAATATTGGTTTATATTCATATTGTTATTAAGTTGTATAATGTATGAATGTTTATAAATTATAATGATATAAGTGAAATATCACCTTAAGATATTATTCGCCTGGTATTCATTATCTTGCATTTTTATCTATTCATTTTTTGTATTATAAACACCATAATTCTGCGTAATTTATTCCACTCATTATCATTTTTCTCACCGCTTCGTTTAAATTTATATGCCAGTAAATTTGACTTAGATATAATGCGTGCTACATTAATAAACAGTAATATGTTTATGTTATATTAAGTCAACTATGCAATCACAACATGGCACTTGTCTCATTGCGTACGCAAGACATAAATATATTCTCACCATGGCTGATGGTGAATATCGCTATTTTAATGGCGGTGATTTGGTCTGCGCGGATGCAAATCATGTTTTAGTTTCTAATTCCTTAGAAAATATAGTATTTGTCACGAAGGAAACGCTTTCATTATTCCTCCAGATTCTCAAGGAGGAGGCGTTAAATTTTCATGCTCATAAAAAAGTACCTTCGTTAATTATTCACCACTGTGCCAGAGAAATTCCATTTTTTCAGGAAGTTATGCAACTCTCGCAGCAAACTAATCTCCGCTATGGTGAGGTATTGCGCAAAAGAGCATTAATATTTGCATTATTGTCCGTTTTTCTTGAGGATGAGCAGTTTATACCGCTACTGGTGAACATATTACATCCCAATACGCGCACGCGAGTTTGTACAGTTATCAACAATAATATTGCTCATCAATGGACATTATCACAGATCGCCAACGAGTTACTGATGAGTCAGAGTCTGTTAAAGAAAAAATTGCGTGAAGAAGATACGTCTTATTCACAACTGCTCACCGCATGTAGAATGCAGCGTGCATTACAACTTGTTGTAATGCCTGGTATTCCAATAAAACGCGTGGCAATGTCCTGTGGCTATAACAGCATGTCATATTTTATTTACGTTTTTCGAAATTATTATGGGATGACACCCACAGAGTATCAGGAACAAATAGCACAAGGAAAGTTCAATGGCGACTCAATGACAAGACTTGTTACAGAAGAAAATTTTAGAGTTCGGCTGTAAGAATAAGATTACAACGTCTGCCCGAACATAAAAAAAACCCGGCATAGGGGACCGGGAAGAGGATAGTCTGCCGTCTCCAGACTAATAAACCGTTATAACACTCCCTGTTGGCACGGGAAACTTTTGTGCTCTCAGTAAGTTAAATATAACGTTTGCTGGAGATAAGATCAGCCAAATTTTTATAAACATAGGCTATACGATTTTTAAAAATATATTATTATTGTATTTACTTATTTCTAATTAACTGTTATGCAAATTTGCGTAATAGGTAAAGTATGATCCTACTAAATATGGCAGTTTTAGTCCTGAAGAACAGTCAGGCATCATTTCATCAGTATACTGAAATTGAAATAATCGCAGTAATGGAATATAAGGGATAGTCATGGCTCATGTTTGCTCGGTGATCCTCGCCTGCCGTTCGTTTGATATTTATCATGAACAACAAAAAATATCGTTGAACAAAGCGAGTATTCTACTACTGGAGAAAAATTTGGCAGACGATTTTTCGTTTTGTTCACATGATACGCGACGTTTGGATATCGATGAGCTGACGGTTTGTCATTACTTACAAAATATTCGTCAGGCACCACATAATTTGGGGCTACATAACAAAAATCGTTTATTAATTAACCCAGAACCGCCAATGCCTCTGGTGATAGCGATTTTTGATAGTTTTGCTAAATCCGCTGTAAATTCTCCTATATTGAGCAATATGCTCTATCTTTCCTGCTTATCAATGTTTTCTCATAAGAAAGAGCTTATCCCTTTACTTTTTAACAGTATCAGCACTGTATCGGGGAAAGTTGAACGTATTATTAGCTTTGATATAGCCAGGCGTTGGTATCTGCGTGATATCGCAGAAACAATGTATACCAGTGAGAGCTTAATCAAAAAAAAGTTGCAGGAAGAAAATACTTGCTTCAGTAAAATATTACTCGCCTCGAGGATGTCGATGGCCAGAAGACTACTTGAGTTACGGCAAGTTCCTCTACATACCATTGCTGAAAAATGTGGGTATAGCAGTACGTCGTACTTTATAAATACATTTCGACAATATTATGGCGTCACACCACATCAGTTTGCACAGCATTCGCCGGGAACCTTCTCCTGATTGCATATCTCATTTGGGTATTGGTCAGGATCTCATACTCGCTGCATGTAAAAATCTTTCCTGATTATCTCTGCCGGAACCAACGGCAAGTTCTCTTTGGCAGTTCGCAAACGGGTATTAGTATTTTCAGGAGGAAAAGACGCGGCATGTTTGGGATTATTAAGCTAACAATTCATATAATTACGGGAATGCTGGTCTGTATTGTGCTGTTCAAATTGATGACCAATGGCTGGAGTGGTTTCTACTTTCACTGCTGTTTGTTAAGTCTGGTATTCCTCACGATTAGCTGGTTGTTGAGTAGTGAGTGGTTGCGAGGAAAGAGTAAGGCTGAACGCTCATGTTCAACCTTACTCTCATTCATACGTTACGCTTTTTTAAAGCGGGCAAAGAGATGTTCCACAACGACAAAAAAGACGGGAACGAAGTAAATTGCCAGCACAGTTGCTGCAAACATCCCCCCCATAACGCCTGTACCTACCGCGTTTTGTGCGCCGGAACCTGCGCCATGACTGATAACCAGCGGCAGTACGCCGAGAATAAAGGCCAGAGAGGTCATGAGGATTGGGCGTAAACGCATCCGCGCCGCTTCGATAATCGCTTCTACCGGTGTTTTGCCTTCTTTCTGCATCATCTCAACCGCAAATTCGACGATCAGGATGGCGTTCTTGGCGGAAAGCCCGATAGTGGTCAGCAACCCGACCTGGAAGTAGACGTCATTGCTTAAGCCGCGCAGGTCAGTTGCCAGTAATGCACCAATGACACCCAACGGTACAACTAACATCACCGAGAACGGAATTGACCAGCTTTCATACAGCGCGGCGAGGGCGAGGAACACCACGACCAGTGAAATGGCATACAGTGCGGGTGCCTGGTTGGATGATAACGCTTCCTGATATGACAACCCGGTCCAGGAGTAGCCGACGCCCGCCGGAAGTTTAGCGACCAGATCCGCCATAAATTTCATTGCGTCACCGGTACTTTTCCCTGCAGCGGCTTCCCCTAAAATCTCCATCGACGGAATGCCGTTGTAACGTTCCAGTCGCGGCGAACCGTAGGTCCATTCTGTTGAAGAATAGGCAGAAAGCGGCGCCATCGTGCCAGAGGCGTTGCGTACATACCATTGGTTGATGTTGTCCGGCAGCATACGGAACGGCGTTCCTGCCTGGACATACACTTTTTTCACACGCCCCTGATTGAGGAAGTCATTGACGTAGCTACTGCCGAAGGCGGTAGAGAGGGTCTGGTTGATATCAGACAGTTCCACGCCCATCGCTTCGGCTTTCGCGGCGTTGACGTTCACTTTGAACATCGGTGTATCTTCCAGGCCGTTCGGGCGAACCGCTGTTACCTGATCGGGTGATTGTGCTGCCAGCGACAACAACTCGTTTCTCGCCTGGGTCAGCTTTTCGTGCCCCAGGTTGCCGTTGTCCAGTAGTTCCATATCAAAACCTGATGCTGTACCCAGCTCCGCTACCGCAGGTAAGTTGAACGGGAAAATCATCGCTTTATTGATACTGCTCAGAGCCACCATTGCCCGCTGAATGATTGCGGTCACTGAGTTTTCCTCGCCGACACGTTCAGACCACGGCTTGAGGCTGATAAACGCCAGACCGTTGTTTTGCCCCTGACCGCTGAAGCCAAAGCCGCCAACGGTAAACACCGACTGGACATTATTTTTCTCTTTTGTCAGATAGTAATCTGTCACCTGTTGCAGCACTTTCGTGGTGTTAACCATGGTGGAACCTGACGGTAACTGCGCGGTGGTCATAAAGACCCCCTGATCCTCTTCCGGTAAGAAAGAGGTCGGTGTACGCAGGAACAGCACCGCCATCCCCGCACAAATCAGCAGGTAAACCACCATGTAACGACCAGTGCAACGCAGCAGTGAGCGGGTGCTGTCGGTATAGTGCTGAGTCGATTTTTCAAACAGATGGTTGAAGCGTTCGAACAAGGCGTTCGGTTTGTGACCACCTTCCGGTGCGGCTTTCAGAATGGTGGCGCAAAGTGCTGGGGTCAGGCTCATCGCCACAAACACCGAAAGCAACATGGATGAAATCAGCGTAATGGAGAACTGGCGATAAATTTCCCCGGTCGCGCCGCTCATAAAGGCCATTGGCATAAACACGGCGGACAGAACAACGGCAATCCCGACCAACGCACGCTGGATTTGCCCCATCGATTTATGCGTCGCTTCCTGCGGCGGCAGTTTATCTTCCGCTATCACGCGCTCGACGTTTTCCACCACCACGATGGCGTCATCTACCAGAAGCCCTATAGCTAACACCATCCCGAACATGGTGAGGGTGTTGATGGTAAAACCGACCGCCGACAAAATCGCGAACGTACCGAGAATAACCACCGGCACGGCGATAGTCGGGATAATCGTAGCGCGAATGTTTTGTAAAAACAGGTACATGACCAGGAAGACGAGGATGATCGCCTCAACCAGCGTTTTGAAAACTTCCTGAATTGAAATTTGGATAAACGGTGTGGTGTCGTAAGGATAAACCGTCTTCAGGCTGGCGGGGAAATAGGCTGATAAGCGGTTGAGTTCTGCTTTTACTGCCCGCGAGGTATCGAGCGCGTTTGCCCCGGTAGCCAGTTTGATGGCGATACCGGCAGCAGGTTTGCCGTTATAGCGCGCCACGGTGGAATAATCTTCCGCCCCCAGCTCGACGCGAGCAACGTCGCGCAGCAATACTTGCGAACCATCTTGCTGAACTTTTAGCAGGATTTTGCCAAATTCTTCCGGCGTTTGTAGACGCGTCTGCACAATGATTGAGGCGTTCAGTTGCTGGTCTGCCGCCTGTGGCATCCCCCCCAGTTGACCGCCGGAAATCTGGTTGTTTTGTACTTTGATTTGGGAAATAACATCAGAAGGAACGAGATTGTATTTATTGAGTTTTTGCGGATCCAGCCAGATACGCATGGCGTACTCTGAACCAAAGAGCTGTACGCTACCGACGCCTGCGGTACGGCTTAGAGGGTCTTTAATATTAGACGCCACATAGTCCGCGATGTCGTACTGGTTGAGGCTGCCGTTATCAGAGATAAACGCCGCCACCATCAGGATATTGCTGCTCGATTTATTGACGCTAATTCCTTGTTGCTGTACCGCTTCGGGGAGCGATGGCATGGCGAGTTGCAGTTTATTTTGTACCTGAACCTGCGCGATATCGGGCGATGTTCCCGTCTCAAAGGTCAGGGTGATGGATGCATTACCTGCTGCATCGCTGGTTGATGACATATACATCAGGCCATCAAGCCCATTCATATTTTGCTCAATCACCTGAGTGACCGAGTCTTCTACTGTTTGCGCATCAGCGCCCGGATAGGTGGCGCTGACGGTGATGGTTGGCGGTGCAATCTGCGGATATTGCGCAACCGGTAAGTTCATGATCGCCAGACCGCCTGCGAGCATCAAAATAATGGCAAGTACCCAGGCAAAAACCGGGCGATCAATAAAATAGTTAGCCATGAAAGTCCCCTTAAGCCTGCAACGTTATTGTTTCGATTCGGTGCTGGCGTTTTCCTGGCTGGAGGAAATTGCGCGTGCTTTGATACCCGGATGTATGCGTTGCAAACCGGAAACGATCACCCGATCGCCAGCTTGCAAACCAGAGGTAACAACCCACTGATTTCCGATAGCTTTGGTAGCGTTAATTTCGCGTAACTGCACGACATCGTCTTTATCCAGAATGAGTGCCGTCGCTTTACCCTGAGCGTTGTGAGTAACGCCTTCCTGCGGCACCAGTAACACATTCTGGCGACTACCTTCATCCACTAACGCTGTGACGTACATGCCTGGCAGTAAGTCACCATTTGGATTGGGGAAGATCGCGCGCAACGTGACGGAACCCGTGGTTTCATCTACTGTCGGGTCGGAAAATTTCAGCGTGCCGGTCTGGCTGTAACGTTTGCCATTTTCCAGATTAAGCTGCACAGGCGTACTGCCCTGAACCTGCTTGATCTGCCCACTGGCGACCTCTTCTTTCATGCGCAAAAAATCCTGCACCGACTGCGTGAGATCGACATAAATCGGATCCAGACGCTGCACAGTGACCAGGGAATCAGCTTGATTAGCAGTAACTAATGCGCCGACGGTTACCGACGATTTTCCGCTGACGCCCGTAATCGGCGAGGTGACATTCGCGTATTGCAGATTGATCGTCGCCTGCTCAACAGCCGCTTTGGCGACGGTGACATTGGCTTCTGCCTCATTCAGTTGGGTGCGCGCGGTGTCGTAATCCTGACGGCTAACGTAGTTGGTCTTCAGCAACAATGCCTGGCGGTTAAAGGTGATGCGGGCATTGCTGGCGGTGGAGAGAGCTTTCGCCAGCGAACCTTTGGCAGAGTTCAGCTCTGCCTGTAAGGGTGCAGGATCAATCTGATACAGCGAGTCGCCCTGGTTAACTTTATCGCCTTCGATAAAGTTGCGTTTAATGATAATGCCGCCCACCTGGGGACGTATCTCAGCAACTTCATAAGGAACTGTTCTGCCGGGCAGTTCGCTCATCACATTGACCGAACCGGGAGAGAGTGTCACCACACCCACTTCAGGTGTCATGGCGGCGGCATTTTCCGTCGATTTGTCATCGCAGGCGGTGAGTATCGCGCCGCAGAATAACAACGGTATTAACAGTATTGTTTTTCTGTTCATTTTAGTCCCTGAAAACTCGTGAGAAATAACGGTTCTTTGAATTACGCGTGGGGTGAGGTATGAGGGATTTACAGACCAGCGGCATAATGCAAGTCATGAGGTTGTAAGCCAGCGAGGAAGCATGTAGGCAGAGTGACCAATATTGTGACGTTAATGGCAAAAAAAATGTTGCCGTTCTGCCGACAGTCTCTGTCTGCATCCGGGCAACGAAGGTTTCTACTGGTGGATACATAAACCAGGGGAATAAGTTCGTTTTCGCTTCTCCTTGGGTTATCACCGGGAGTAATGGAGTCAGCATTTGCATCCCTCGTCATGCCAGCCATTAATTTCAGACAATTATCGCTGGGTCACATCGGCTCCTTATTAAAAATAAGAAGAAATTCCCAGAGTCACGATGTCGCTCATACGTCTCAGTTTCAGCTTGTACATGATATTGAATTTCTGGATCTTTAACGTTTGCTGCGAAATATTCAGTGTTGATGTGATATTACTTTCATTTTTGTTTTTCAGAATCAGTTGCATAATTTTGAATTGATTATGCGAGAAACATAATTGAGAATTCTTATGGGGTAAGTGTTTTCCATAAGTAATATCAATCAGGTTTTTAATACTTTCTTTGCGGCTGATAAAATAAATAGGCGACTGACTTTTCAGTTTACTGATGTGATAAGGTGCCAGAACAATGATTCTTTCGGCATCTAATTTCTCAAGAAACTTAATAGCTTCTTCATCAAGGATATGATTATGATAGGTATCAATGATCACCTTGAATGGTTTGTTGCCTATGCTTTTGAGCTCTGACAGGGAATTGATTTTTATCATTTCGTGATTATCTTTCAACTGCAAAAAGCCCTGTAAAAGAAAAGAATCCTTCGTCATGAGAAAAATCATAACTTGCTCCTTAGCCGTTATCGTTTCGAACATGTTGTCCCTTTCATTATTTACATCCATGTCCGAATATGGTGTTCAATATAGTAAACGCCTATAAGAACCTTGCCCTTCGTGAACTAATACGTCTATTAACACTAATCAAAACTTCAGATTTAGCCATCATCTGGTCCATATATTGATCCTAGGTAAGATTCCTGGTTGTTATTGATTTGTAATTAATAAACAAAACATTAACATGCTGCGGACTTCTACCCAAGAATAAGTTATAAATAATCCATTTGTGATCTCTGAAGAATATTACTAAAGTTAAAGTGTAATCCGATTTAAATATTGAGTCTCCTTGTTTCTATTTAAGCTGGCAATTGGATTGCCAGCTTTCTTTTAGCGCATTGATAGTGAAAAAATAAACTCTGGAATATTTGTTTATCTACCCATAGCATCGATGTTTATGGAACCTTCAGTTCACTTTCTCACAGCACTTCTAAAACATTAAACCTGACAACGAAAAATATCAGCCATGATAATGTTTGAAATGGCTAATTCGCCGTAAAATAAATAAAAAAAACAAAAATTTCAGATAGTTGATTTAATCGCTGTGCGCGATTTATTTCAATGATAGTACGTGTTTTATCAAGGTAGCCATGCGGTGGTGTAGGTGTTAGCTGCCTCATAATCATTGTGCGTAACTATGAGGCAGGCTAAAAAATAGAGCGGAGATACGTCGGCTAGTTATTATTTTTTAACGAACAAACTAGCAAAACTGAACAGGCTGGCGGCGCTAAATATGAGTTCGATCCCTACCAGCGTAGATACCAATGTCACAGAAACCATCGGTGTTGCGCCAAGGAATATCCAGGCAATGACGATATCCAGCACACCAATAACGAGTTGTAGCCAGCTACCTTTCATTGAACGCTGACGATACCAGCTCATCAGGCGAATAACCCCTGCGACGCAGAACAGACCCGCAATAAACGCTGCAATGGCGAAAATCCCTAGTTCCGGTGCGCGGATAAAGAAATAGCCGATCAATAAATAGGCTACAGCCACGAGGAACCCCGATAATACAGGCCAGAAATTATGACTGCGGTTGCTGAATAATCCAACAATAAGTGCGATACCCGAGCAGATTAATAATACGCCAACTACCGTGCTTAGAATATCACCAGAAACAAACGGGAAACTGATACACAGTAAACCGACGATGAATAGCAGTACAGCAATAAACTGGATCGCTCTACGATGCTTCTTAAGCATATCCAGATCAAACTTCAAAATTGTTGCCTTATCTATATATAACATAGAACCACCCTATAAATTTAAGAAGGAAAACCCCTGCTATCAATCTATGCCAAAAATGCATCTGAGAATGCAGTTGATTTAATAAAAATTTCCTAATTACCGTGCGTGATGACCATGTAACCTATTGTATTAGAATAAAAATATCTGATTTTGATATTTTGTCTCAACATGACATACCCAGAAAACCAGGTTATAACCTCAATGTCGAAATTGATTCGTGACGGCTCTTTCACTTTATAGTTGAGGATATTACGATGAAAAAAGTATTAGGCGTTATTCTTGGTGGTCTGCTTCTTCTGCCAGTAGTGAGCAATGCAGCGGATGCACAAAAAGCAGCTGATAACAAAAAACCGGTCAACTCCTGGACCTGTGAAGATTTCCTGGCTGTGGACGAATCCTTCCAGCCAACTGCAGTTGGTTTTGCTGAAGCACTGAACAACAAAGATAAACTAGAAGATGCGGTTTTAGATGTTCAGGGTATTGCAACCGTAACCCCAGCTATCGTTCAGGCTTGTACTCAGGATAAAAAAGCCAGCTTTAAAGATAAAGTTAAAGGCGAATGGGACAAAATTAAGAAAGATATGTAATTACGGGAATGCGTTACATCGTATTTCCTTAAATATTGAACAGGCCGGAATATCTTGTTTATAAAGCAGGTAATCCTCCTGTTCATATATCAATTATTTATTGAATGGGTTGTAAAATGAATATTGCATCTCTACGTAAAGCCATTGTTTTCGTTGGCGCTGTAGCGGCACTGTCACTGGTTAATGCGCAATCTGCGCTGGCGGCTAATGAATCTGCTAAAGATATGACTTGTCAGGAATTTATTGACCTGAATCCGAAAGCGATGACACCTGTTGCATGGTGGATGCTGCATGAAGAAACGGTTTATAAAGGTGGTGATACTGTAACCTTAAATGAAACCGACCTGACTCAGATTCCTAAAGTGATTGAATATTGTAAGAAAAATCCGCAGAAAAATTTGTATACCTTTAAAGATAAATTGGCAAATGTCCTGCCGAATTAACAGGAATAAAGCAAAAAGGAGTAGCAAGCCGAGCCATCTTGCTGCTCCTTTTTGCGTTTTTATATGACTACCGAATTTATTATTCGTTTGATCCTGACCGCAATTGCTTGTGGTGCTATTGGCATGGAAAGGCAAATGCGCGGCAAGGGGGCTGGTTTACGTACCCATGTCTTGATTGGTATGGGCAGCGCGCTGTTCATGATTGTGTCGAAATATGGTTTTGCTGATGTGCTGGCGTTGGATCATGTCGGTCTTGATCCCAGCCGTATTGCCGCCCAGGTCGTCACTGGCGTCGGATTTATCGGTGCGGGGAACATCCTCGTTCGCAATCAAAATATTGTCGGTTTAACGACCGCTGCGGATATTTGGGTAACGGCAGCCATCGGTATGGTGATTGGTAGCGGCATGTATGAACTGGGGATTTACGGTTCCGTGATGACCTTGCTGGTGCTGGAAGTCTTCCATCAATTAACCTTCCGCCTGATGAACAAAAATTACCATTTACAGCTGACGTTAGTGAACGGTAATACGGTATCAATGCTCGACTGGTTTAAGCAGCAAAAAATAAAAACAGATTTAGTTTCGTTGCAGGAAAATGAAGATCATGAAGTGGTTTCCATTGATATCCAGCTTCATGCCACGACATCGATAGAAGAGCTGTTGCGATTATTAAAAGGCATGGCAGGGGTGAAAGGCGTTTCAATTAGCTAATCTGTATCGTTATTTATTCGGCAGGAGTACCAGAGCGGTACTCCTGTTGGTTTTAATGATCGAGGACGATCAGTGGTGAATGGTTAGCCGGATCTTTTAGCACGGTAATATCCGCGCCATAGAGCATTGTCAGCGCCTGCTGTGTCAATACGTCCTGCGGTTTGCCATTTGCAACAACCTTTCCTTTTTGCATCAAAACAACACGGTCAGCATAACGGGCTGCAAGATTAAGATCGTGCAATACGCAGCAGACGTTAAATTGCCGTTCGCGAACCAACTGGCGTAATAAACGAAACAGATGTTGTTGATGGTGAATATCCAGCGCCGACGTTGGTTCATCAAGGAATAACCATTTCGGTGAGGGGACTGGTTCCCAGAGTTGCACCAGCAGGCGAGCCAATTGCACACGCTGTTGTTCACCGCCGGATAATTGCCGGTAGTCGCGGTTAGCGAGTGCCTGACAGTCGCATAACGCCATAATCTGCACCGTTTCACCGCTCTGATTGCCGGTACGATGTGGATGCCGCCCCATCTGGATCACTTCCTTTACGCTGAATGGAAACGCCATGTGGCTATTTTGACGCATCACGGCCCGGTGTTTCGCTAGTTCGGTGATTGACCATTCATTTAATGGCTTATTAAACAACCGGCATTCGCCGCTATCTGGTTGAAGATAGCCGGTTAGCTGGCGAAGCAACGTGGATTTTCCCGCGCCATTAGGGCCGAGAATGGCAACAATTTCTCCGCCGGGAAAAGTCAGCGAGACATTGTCAGTCAGACGTCGTCCCTGAAGGCTATAAACCAGGTTCTGGGCGCTGATCATGTGATCCTCCGGTTGCGCAGAATCAACCACATAAAATAAGGGCCGCCAAGCAGGCTGGTTAATAATCCCACGGGCATTTCTGCTGGCTGTACTAGCGTGCGGGCAAGTGTGTCTGCCATCAGCAATAAACAGGCGCCGGCGAGGGCGGAACAAGGGATTAACCAGCGGTGATTTGCCCCGGTCGTCATGCGAATCAGATGTGGGATCACCAGGCCTATAAAACCGATAATTCCGCTTACCGATACGGCAGCGCCAACAAGCAGTGAGCTAATCAACAGTAATTGCTGGCGTTTACGTTTAACGTTCACGCCGAGGTAGTGGGCTTCTTCATCACCAAGTTGCAGCAAATTTAGCGTTCCGGCGAGACAGGTTGTCGCGATAATGGCTGGCAGAATGAATGAACTGGCGACCAATAACGTCGGCCATTGCGCCTGTCCAAGATTGCCCATCATCCACAGTGTGAGTTGTCGTAGCTGCTGTTCATCGCCGATATAGCTCAGTACGCCAATCGCCGCACCGCACAGGGCGTTGATGGCGATCCCGGCCAGTAACAATTGCATCATGCTGCCATCGCGATGGCGCTGCGTGATGAGAAAAATGATGGTGCAGACCACTAAACTACCGGCGATGGCAAATACCATTTGCTCATAGAGCACCAGCATCACCGGGAAGGAAAAGGGCAGCACAATAGCCACGCCAACCATTAATGCCGAACCGCTACTGACGCCGAGTAATCCAGGGTCAGCCATGGGGTTGCGAAAAAGCCCCTGCATAATCACCCCGGCGGTTGCCAACGCTGCGCCTACCAGCACTGCCAGTAAAACGCGAGGCAGGCGAATATTCAGCCAGATATCGCGGTATTCCTCATCAAAAAGGGCATCAAAACTGATCTTTAACGCTCCCTGACTGGCGCCGAACAGCACCAGGGCAAGCAATAAGAGTGATAGCCCCATAAAGACACTGGCGGAAGACAATGAATCCTTGAGCACGCAAAACTCCATTACGACATTACGGCGCGGATATTCCGCGCCGGGAGGGGATTACGCCGGTTTCAGATCTGGTTCAATCAGACTGTAGATCTGCTTGTTGAGTGTCGGCTGACTGGCCAGTTCAGCAATATGTGTAGCGACATCGGCACGGCGGACAAAACCATGACATTCCTGATTTTGTATCCGTAACGCTTTGCCCGTTGCTGCGCCATCAAGCAGACCGCCTGGACGGAGAATGGCGTAGTCAAGTTGGCTGGTTTGCAGCCAGCTTTCCGCCAGCGTTTTTTCCCGTACCGCCTGACCAAACGCGGCTTTGGCGCGATCTGATAAAAACGGCCAGCTATCTCCGCATCCCAAAGAGGTCACCAGAATCATGCGCTTGATACCGGCTTTTTCGGCCTCATCAATCACTGTTCTGTGCGCCAGATAATCCTGTTCGCCGCCCATTGTTGAGATGATAAGCGCATCCGGGCCAGCCGCGCGGCAAGCAGCCGCAACTACGCTGGCATCACAGGCGTCGCCTGTAAAAACCTGCACACCTTGTTGTGCCAGTTTCTTGGCTGCATCGGCATGACGAACGACAGCAACGACCGGACGTTGTTCCGCCAGCGCCAGTGCAAGCGTTCTGGCTCCAACTCCCTTTCCGCCTGCGCCAAAGAGTAGCCACGGCGTCATCAGGCATGTTCCTTCAGAGATGCCGCCAGAGCATGGAAGGCGCTGACTTGTTCGCTCAGGAGCTGACGATGGTCATCCCTGCCGAGGAAGATTTTCAGCATGGCGCTGCCTTCCTTATTGAAAAAGAGAATAGAGGCGGTGTCCATGCCCATGAATTTACGTTCGATCAAGGCAATATGTGTGCAGTTTTCTGCTTTGATATGCCCGGACATGCCGTGCTTTCCGCGTAGGTTGAAATAGCCGTGACGATGGAAACCCGAAGGCAGTTCGCCGCTAAATTCGAGGATCACATCGGCAGTATGCACCAGCGTGGTGACGTTGCCCCATTCGCAGACGGTATCCCAGACAGTATCGAATTTATCGCCTGACACGACCGTCGGAGAGGGCAGATTTTTCACTACCTCCAGCAGTGTGGTGTTGTATTGTTCGGCGATCGCTTCCAGCGTACCGTCTGGCTCCGTTTTCAAAAATTCCTGTAACGAGACATGGCTCATAAATCACTCCTGTTATGGTTTTCCACGCACAATCGCTGGCGCATTAAGTACCTGAATCAGTTCATTAAGAGACTGCAAAATATTGCTTGCCCAGAAACGACCTTCATTAGTCAGCCGCAGGCAAGTTGAAGCATCGCGGCTTAAGCCTTTTTGGTGCCACTGAGCCAGTAACGGCGCGAGTTTTTCGGCATGTGGCGTAAGTTCGTCCAGTGATACACGCGCCGTTTCAATGCCCGACTGCAAGGTATGACGCCACTGCGCGTTACGTTCGGCGTTACGCATGATCATCATCAGCGGTTTTTTGCCTGCCGCGACGGATTCATGCCAGGTCTGAAGGTTGCGTTCGTTCATCCAGGAGTAACCATTAATCGAACCGCCTGCGCCAGAACCAAAGGCCAGACAATCGGCACCCTGTTTAATCAGCAGGTTATAGAGATTACGTTCGCGTGTAGTACGACCCCAGTGGCTGTTACTGATGCAGCGCCAGCCGGCATCGTCCATGAAGTCACACCCTTGCAGATAGAGATCGCGACGTTCTGCCGGAGAGGGCACGGTAGTGCGCCCATTTTCCACGGCTTTGCCCAGCGGCGTGTTGGGCAGGACATTGAGCGCATAGAGATCAACGCCATCGAGACCGATATCGCGGGCAATAGTCAGATCTTCTCCCCAGGTTTGCGCATCCTGACCTGGCAGGCCGAATAACAGATCGCACACCACCGCAGCACGGTCGCGTTTGACCAGGCTTTCCATAAACGCAATGGCGGTCGGACCATCAGAGGTGCGTGCCATTTTTTTGCGGATGTTGCTGTTAAATGACTGAATACCAATAGAAAAGCGATTTGCTCCTGCGTCAAGGCAAGCGTCGATTCGGTCAGCGTCAAAATTCAGTACCCGGCCTTCAATGGTGATTTCACAATCGGGTGCCAGCGGTAATTTCTCTCGTAGTGTGGTGATGATTCTGGACAAATCGCGCGCAGAGAGCGCAGAAGGCGTGCCACCACCGAAATAGACTGCGTGGATGGGCGCGGACTGATGCAATACACTGTCCGCCTCCAGCTCGATTTCTCGAATCAGGGCATCGGTATAATGAGCGTACGCATCTTCGTTAAAACGATTCTGATAAAAACCACAAAACGTGCAGTGTGTCGCGCAAAAAGGAATATGCAGATAAACCAGTCGCTTACGAGGTGAAGTCGTTTGACCGATCATCTCTTGCCAGGTTTGTGCCAGTTGTTCTTTGGCGACCGGAATGGCTCCACGAAATGGCATCATGGCGCGCCTGTCTTTAAATGGCTGGTCTCCGTCTAAAGCAAAATGTGGCGTGAGATCCAGGGTGTTTTTCATGTTCATACGTCTGATTTAAATCCGTTTATTGCGGCCAAAGCTGCTGGTGTAAAGACTCAACGACATCAGCAATACGCGGGCCCATTCCCAGAATCAGGTTTTGATCAACGGTGATAATGCGCTGGTTTTTCCATGCGGCGGTGTGGGTAATTCCGGCAATAGAACGCAGCCGATTAATATCGCCATCGACCATTTGTGAGGTGACGACAATCACTTCAGGGTTAGCCGCAATCAGCGATTCCGCGCTGTAGCTTTTGTACTGCTGGTGGGTAGCGACGTTTTCTGCACCGGCAAGTGACAGAATAGCGTCTGCGACGCTGCCTTTACCGGCAACCTGTGGCGCACTGCCGCCTGCGGAGAGAATAAACATCGCTTTAACCGGGGCTTTTTTGGCCGCCACGTTTTGCTGTACTCGCTCCAGGCGTTGGTTGATCTGTGTCACCAGCGCGTCGCCTTGTTCAGGAACCTGTAACGTTTTCGCCAGTTGACGAATGTTGGCGTACATCTGCTCAAGGGTGGCAGGCACTCGCGGCAGGGTGACGACGTTGACTTTCTGCGCCCGTAGTTGGTCGAGCACAATTTGTGGCCCGGCATCCTGCCAGGTAATTACGCTATTCGGGCGAAGTGACAAAATGCCTTCGCTGCTTAGTTGTTTCCAGTAACCAATATGCGGCAGTTTGGCGGTTTCTGGTGGATAAGATGTTGTTTCATCGACACCAACCACGCGGTTACCAGCACCCATCGCGTAGATCAGTTCCGTCAGTGACCCTCCAGCAACCACGATACGTTCGGTCGCCGTTGCGCTAAAAGCCCAGCTAAGAGCCAGTACTGCCATAAACAGTTTTTTCATGGAACTTCGTTTTACCGTGGTCTTCGCGGCAGAGGCCACGGCTGAAATGCATAACGTTAGTGGGGAACAAAGACACGGCCTGGTGGTGATCCTTGGCATCATATTGAGAACTCTTATCAAATTGAGAATGATCATGATTATCATTTGAGTTATATATGAAATTCCACCACCGATTCAATACGCAAGGCGTTACAAGCGTATTTATTTTTGATTTTTATCAAGATGATTCGTCAGCTAACGTTCTTTGCAACGGCTGAATTTCGGGGCGAGAAAAAGGTGCAACTCCAGCAATGTCGCGGGTTGTAGGGCAAAAAAATAGAAAAATTATTGCAGTTAACGACAAAGATTTGTTACGGCACGGTGGGACGAATTGTGACAAGGACGCTGCGGTTGATGAGAGATAAACAGATTCTTTAACCCCCTGTTTAGTGTGTTAATAGCGGTTAAAAAAAGCTTGATCATAAAAAAATGATCGATAATAATTCTCATTATCAAGTTGGTATTTAACAAAATATGATCATATGGATAATGAAATTATAACTTTCGTGAGGGATAACGCACGGCACTCTTCACTTCAGACGTGGTGTACCACCCGGCCTGATAAGAGGGCTTGTATTTGCGCAATTGTCAGAAATACCAGGTAATTTCACGGGATATAAACGCCAATTAACTCACCTGGCTAATACTATCGCCTTGAATCGTAAATAAATTTATTTTCGCCAGCCACCCCGGTTTTTACCTAGGCAGCCAGCATTTTTTATTTTCCTCATGGAGAATCGCTATGTCACGTCCGCAATTTACCTCGTTGCGCTTGAGTTTGTTGGCTTTGGCTGTTTCCGCCAGCTTGCCGACGATTGCTTTTGCTACTGAAACCATGACTGTTACTGCAACGGGGAATGCCCGCAGTTCCTTCGAAGCGCCAATGATGGTCAGCGTTATCGACACTTCCGTCCCTGAAAACCAAACGGCCACTTCTGCCACCGATCTGCTGCGCCATGTTCCTGGGATTACTCTTGATGGTACGGGACGCACGAATGGTCAGGATGTGAATATGCGTGGTTATGACCATCGCGGTGTGTTGATCCTTGTCGATGGTGTTCGTCAGGGAACCGATACTGGACACCTGAATGGTACTTTCCTCGATCCGGCGCTGATCAAACGCGTTGAGATTGTCCGTGGTCCTTCGGCATTACTGTATGGCAGTGGCGCGCTGGGAGGGGTTATCTCCTACGATACGGTCGATGCAAAAGATTTATTGCAGGAAGGACAAAGCAGTGGTTTTCGTGTCTTTGGCACTGGCGGCACGGGAGACCATAGCCTGGGATTAGGCGCGAGCGCGTTTGGGCGAACTGAAAATCTGGATGGTATTGTGGCCTGGTCCAGCCGCGATCGTGGTGATTTACGCCAGAGCAATGGTGAAACCGCGCCGAATGACGAGGCTATCAACAACATGCTGGCGAAAGGAACCTGGAAAATTGATTCTGCCCAGGCTCTGAGCGGGTTAGTGCGTTATTACAATAACGACGCGCGTGAACCAAAAAATCCGCAGACCGTTGAGGCTTCTGATAGCAGCAACCCGATGGTTGATCGCTCAACGATTCAACGTGATGCGCAGCTTGCTTATAAACTCGCTCCGTTGGGCAACGACTGGTTAAATGCCGATGCAAAAGTTTACTGGTCGGAAGTCCGTATTAATGCGCAGAACACGGGGAGTTCCGGCGAGTATCGTGAACAGACGACAAAAGGTGCCAAACTGGAGAACCGTTCCACTCTGTTTGCCGATAGTTTTGCCTCTCACCTGCTGACATATGGCGGTGAGTATTATCGTCAGGAACAGCATCCTGGCGGTGCGACGACGGGGTTCCCGCAAGCGAAAATCGATTTCAGCTCCGGTTGGCTGCAAGATGAGATAACCTTACGCGATCTGCCGATTACCCTGCTTGGCGGAACCCGCTATGACAGTTATCGCGGTAGCAGCGACGGCTACAAAGATGTTGATGCCGACAAATGGTCATCTCGCGCGGGGATGACTATCAACCCGACTAACTGGCTGATGTTATTTGGCTCATATGCCCAGGCATTCCGCGCCCCGACGATGGGCGAAATGTATAACGATTCTAAGCACTTCTCGATTGGTCGCTTCTATACCAACTATTGGGTGCCAAACCCGAACTTACGTCCGGAAACTAACGAAACTCAGGAGTACGGTTTTGGGCTGCGTTTTGATGACCTGATGTTGTCCAATGATGCCCTGGAATTTAAAGCCAGCTACTTTGATACCAAAGCGAAGGATTACATCTCCACGACCGTCAATTTCGCGGCGGCGACGACCATGTCGTATAACGTCCCGAACGCCAAAATCTGGGGCTGGGACGTGATGACGAAATATACCACTGATCTGTTTAGCCTTGATGTGGCCTATAACCGTACCCGTGGCAAAGACACCGATACCGGTGAATATATCTCCAGCATTAACCCGGATACTGTTACCAGCACCCTGAATATTCCCATTGCCCATAGTGGCTTCTCTGTCGGTTGGGTCGGTACGTTTGCCGATCGCTCAACACATGTCAGCAGCAGTTACAGTAAACAACCGGGCTACGGCGTGAATGATTTCTACGTTAGCTATCAAGGACAGCAGGCACTCAAAGGCATGACCACCACTCTGGTACTGGGCAACGCCTTCGATAAAGAGTACTGGTCGCCGCAGGGTATCCCGCAGGATGGTCGTAACGGAAAAATTTTCGTGAGTTATCAATGGTAATCATCTGCCCCGATATTTCGGGGCGTTTATCTGGAAGGAAGAGAGACAATGAACCACTACACACGCTGGCTTGAGTTAAAAGAACAAAATCCCGGAAAGTACGCGCGTGACATCGCAGGTTTAATGAATATTAGCGAAGCAGAACTGGCATTTGCGCGCGTCACGCACGATGCGTGGCGGATGCGTGGCAATATTCGTGAAATTCTGGCAGCACTGGAAAGCGTTGGCGAAACCAAATGCATTTGCCGGAACGAATATGCTGTTCATGAGCAGATTGGTGCTTTCACGAACCAGCATTTGAACGGTCATGCCGGATTAATACTCAACCCGCGCGCGCTGGATTTACGACTGTTTCTCAATCAGTGGGACAGTGTTTTCCATATAAAAGAAACCACGACTCGCGGCGAACGCCAGAGTATTCAGTTCTTTGATCATCAGGGCGATGCGTTACTGAAAGTTTATGCCACCGATAATACCGACATGGCGGCATGGAGCGAGCTTCTGGGGCGTTTTATCGTCGAAGAGAATACGCCGCTTGAGTTAAAAGCCGTTGATGCGACTGCCGCACAAACCGACGTAGATGCCAGTGTGGTCGAGCAAGAGTGGCGGGCGATGACCGACGTTCATCAGTTTTTTACGTTGCTCAAGCGCCACAACCTGACTCGCCAGCAGGCGTTTAATCTGGTGGCAGACGATTTGGCCTGCAAAGTACCCAATAGTGCGCTGGCGCAGATACTGGAATCTGCCCAGCAAGATGGTAATGAGATCATGGTATTTGTTGGCAACCGTGGTTGCGTACAGATCTTCACCGGTGTGGTTGAAAAAGTGGTGCCGATGAAAGGCTGGCTGAATATTTTCAACCCAACGTTTACTCTTCACCTTTTAGAGGAGTGCATTGCTGAAACCTGGGTAACTCGTAAACCCGCCAGTGACGGTTATGTGACCAGTCTGGAATTGTTTGCCCATGACGGTACGCAGATTGCGCAGCTCTATGGTCAACGTACAGAAGGCGAACAGGAGCAAGCGCAATGGCGTAAACAGATTGCGGCATTGACGCAGGAAGGTGTTACTGCGTAAAGCGTAATTGTGCGGAGGTCTGGCGGTCGCCGGGCCTCTTTATAAATATCGGCTGGCGAGTTCAGACCAGATAATCAATATGTTGATGACGTACCAGTTCGTTGATCCGCTTAAGGTTGAGAATCATCATAATATTGTGTTTATGGCAGTAGAATGTTTTCAGCGAAATTTTTAATTTTCCCAGAATATCTTCTGTCGTCATTTGATTAGCAATGCAGGTCAGAACTTGATGTTGTTTGCATGAGAGTGACACATCCGCTTCTGGCACAGAACAGTAACTGCCATTAAGCAGCGCGACAAAGTCAATAATCGTAATATTTCTCTGGACAAAAGTTACCGGGACTTTTCCCAGACAGCGTTTAATATTAAACGGTGAGAAAACAATGACATGAACAGGTTTCAGATGTTCAATTTTGTTGAGTATTGAAGAATGAAAGACATTATTCATTAACGTGTCAATAATCACTAAGGCATTCTGATGCAATGTTAAGTCGATCTCCTCTTCGTTCTGTATATGAACGACATTACCCTTACTTAAAATATTTTTCATCGCGGTGAAAAACATTGTATCCCTGGTAATTATAAGAAACATAACCGACTCCTGTTGCGGACATTAACTTTATAATCAGGTCGCCAAAGGTAATAAATAGAGAGGATATTATAATTATTGTTATATATAAATATTCATACTAAAGATGCAGATATTTGAAAAATATCTGCATCTTTAAACTAAATCATTTCACCAGTTCTGGCGTTACCTGGCTAACCGCATTAGTGTAGTAAGGTGCGCCCCAGCCTGGTTCAGGCCAGAATGCGCCGTAGCCGTAATCCCACAGGTTGTAGGTGGTGTTGACCACTTCTCTCAAATGCCACACCTGAATACCTTGTACATTCACGTCAACGAAGTTATATGGGACTTTATTGATAAATCCAGGTTGTTCTCCCTGAATTGTGCCGAGAACAGTAACAAAGTGATTACGATAGTTCACTGGGTCAAGGAAGCCATTTTGTCTGGCGAGCAGGCGACCTTGATAGTTGGCTTCAATGTCAGGTTTGGCATAGCTATCCAGCGGTAATACGGCGATTTCTAACAACGTATCAGTTTTGCCGTTAATAACGTTGATAACCTTACCGCCAAAGCGTGCCTGTTGCCCAACATACAAATTCGGTTGGTTATGAACAGCAACAAAACTTTTTTGAATATCAGGTTGATTATTGCCTTTAATATTTTGCGGAATCGAACTACATGCGGCAAGAAAAAATGAAAGGCTGAAGATGAGTGCACCTTTTGTCTTGTTCATGTTACTATCCTTATCAACAAATGTTAAAACCATAATAGATATTTCTTTATAGTTTTCATCCGATTCTTAGGCGATATGCCTGATAGTAACGTAAACCTGTCTGATATTTATATCCTTGAATATTAGTCCCGGATAGCATTGACATATGATGTTATTATCCGTCTCCTCGTAATATTAGTTCTTTATTTAATTATTATAATGAGTTTATTTTTTATCTCATGTTACATGGAGTGCTAATTATTAGCATTATGGTGATAACCATTTATTAAAATGGAAACTATTTATCTTCGAGGGCAGGAAGCGCAATTTACTGAGATTGCACGATCTCGCATCCGGTAAGAAATGATACGCGTTCGTCAGAGATTGGGGGCACAGCCACCCCCCTTTGTTTATTTTAATCGTTGACCCGAATCATCGACCACTTTCTCACCGTCTTCCTTGGTAAACGCCCCTTTCTGAGTATCTGGCAGGATCTCCAGCACCACTTCCGAAGGACGGCACAGCCGGGTTCCCAGCCGCGTTACCACGATTGGGCGGTTAATCAGAATCGGGTGTTGCAACATAAAGTCGGTTAACTGATCGTCAGTAAATTTATCTTCTGCCAGACCCAGTTCCTCATACGGTTCAACGTTTTTACGTAGCAGAGCGCGAACAGAAATTCCCATATCAGCAATGAGTTTTACCAGCTCATCACGCGTCGGTGGGTTTTCCAGATAATAGACAATGGTCGGTTCTGTACCGCTGTTGCGGATCATCTCCAGCGTATTACGCGACGTGCCGCAGGCCGGGTTGTGATAAATGGTAATGTTGCTCATATCAGTATCTCATTACAAAGTGAAAGAGAGGCGTAGCACCAGCGCCACCAGCGTTACAAACAGTACCGGCAGGGTCATGAGAATCCCTGTGCGGAAGTAATATCCCCAGGTAATCGTCATATTCTTCTGCGAAAGTACGTGCAGCCAGAGCAGCGTCGCCAGGCTACCAATTGGGGTGATTTTCGGCCCCAAATCGCAGCCAATCACGTTGGCATAAACCATCGCTTCTTTGATCACACCAGACGCCGTGCTGCTGTCAATAGACAACGCGCCAACCAGTACCGTAGGCATATTGTTCATGGTTGAAGAGAGGAAGGCGGTGAGGAATCCGGTGCCCAGCGTCGCGGCCCACAGGCCGTTATCCGCCAGCACGTTGAGTACGCCAGAAAGATATTCCGTTAACCCGGCATTGCGCAGGCCATAAACCACCAGATACATACCGAGCGAGAAGATGACAATCTGCCAGGGCGCACCGCGCAGCACTTTACCCGTATTGATAGCATGACCGCGTTTAGCGACTACAAACAAAATCAGCGCACCCACCGCCGCAATGGCGCTTACCGGAATGCCGAGTGGTTCCAGGACGAAAAATCCCACCAGCAGAAGCAGTAAAACAACCCAGCCAGTTTTGAAGGTGGCGGGATCTTTAATTGCTTCTGCCGGTGCTTTCAGCAGCGCCATATCGTAGTTCTGCGGAATGTCTTTGCGAAAGTAGAGATGCAGCATCACCAGCGTGGCCAGTATCGCGGCGATATCCACCGGCACCATTACCGAAGCATATTCGCGAAAGCCAAGACCAAAGAAATCTGCCGAAACGATATTCACCAGGTTGGAGACGATAAGCGGCAGGCTGGCGGTATCGGCAATGAATCCGGCTGCCATCACGAACGCCAGCGTAGTGCCTTTGCTGAACCCTAACGCCAGCAGCATGGCGATGACAATCGGCGTTAAAATAAGCGCCGCACCATCATTGGCAAACAGGGCAGCAACGGCAGCGCCGAGCAGGACAATCCAGGTAAACAACAGGCGACCGCGTCCATTGCCCCAGCGTGAAACGTGCAGCGCCGCCCATTCGAAAAAGCCGGATTCATCCAGCAGCAGACTGATGATAATAACGGCAATAAACGCCGCCGTCGCGTTCCAGACGATATTCCACACCACCGGAATATCGCCCGGATGAACCACGCCTGTAACTAACGCCAGTATTGCGCCCAGCGTCGCACTCCAGCCGATGCCTAAACCTTTCGGCTGCCAGATAACCAATACGATGGTCAGGACAAAGATAGCGCCTGCCAGTAACATAATGCCTCCCGGATAAAACACATGCGAAAATCCATATGTGTTTAGCTAAATTTTTTAACTGCAAATGTTCTTACTGTCTACGGAACAATTTTGTCGAGCCAGGTTGCGGACAATCGCCTGAACCTTTTCCTGTTCACATCGCCAGGCCTCATCAATAATTTTCGCCGCCCATGCTGGAATATGCGGCGATAGGCGGTAATGAACCCACTTACCTTGCTTGCGATCCAGCAATAAACCGCTTTCCCTCAGCAATGCCAGGTGGCGTGAGATCTTGGGCTGCGACTGATTCAGGGCAGTACAGAGATCACACACGCATAACTCACCCATCTCACTGAGCAGTAATACGATGCCCAGGCGGGTCTCATCGGCAAGAATTTTGAAGAGTTGGATGGGTAACAGAATTGACATATTGCGCTCCTGATTGTTGCAGGTAGTGTCTCTCTTCGAAGCGGATAAGTCAAAAACATATATGTTTTAACGGATGCGTAGGTGCAGAGGAAGGTAATAGGTGTGAATTTTGAGTTGGCTATTCATTCGAAAGGAGGTCTGAATCAGGACGTAAAAAATCCGACTTTGCGTCGGTTTTTTACTTTCCAGCCCTGAGTTGGTGGCTCTGGCTGGAGTGAGAGAGCTCTTATCTAACAGCTCAATACTATTAGCCAGTGGCTAACATTGCAAGAATTAGCAATTTCTTCAGCTGGCGGAGGGGGCACTTCGGTATATATCGCAGTGACGATTTATATACTTTCACTGGGTCATCGTCATATTAAGCCTTGTCCGAATCCGGATGTAAAAAAACCGACTTTGCGTCGGTTTTTTACTTTCCAGCCCTGAGTTGGTGGCTCTGGCTGGAGTGAGATAGTCATCATCTAACGCATCAATGCTAATACCATACTGAAACTATTGCAAGGACGTGCTGGTTTTATAACCTGTATGTACTGTATGATTATCCAGTTGGCTCTGAGACATTTTCACTCTGACAATGCGCATAAACGCTTTCAAAGTCCTGGTCAGAAGTACGGGTGGTGCCGTTAACTGATGCTCTGGCCGGAGTGAGATAGTCGTCATCTAACAATGGGACATGCGCCGTGACAGGCAGTGGATGAGTAAGCGGATGCATTCTCACTCCATCGCATGGAGAAAACGGGTGATTGATAAAGCAATCATCGTTCTTGGGGCGTTAATTGCGCTGCTGGAACTGATCCGCTTTCTGCTTCAGCTTCTGAACTGATAGCGGAAACGTAACTAAGGGCAAAGAGCACACCACTCTTTGCCCTTTAACATTTAACGCATGGTGACGAACTCTTCTGCCGCCGTCGGGTGAATGGCAACCGTGTTGTCGAAGTCTTTTTTTGTCGCCCCCATCTTCAGTGCCACCGCGAAGCCCTGCAACATTTCGTCCATACCAAAACCAATGCCGTGAATACCGACAATCTTCTCTTCCGGTCCAACGCATACCAGTTTCATGCGGCACGGCTGGCGGTGAGTGGTGACGGCGGTATACATGGCGGTGAAAGAGGATTTATACACTTTCACCTGATCGTCGCCGTACTGCTCGCGCGCCTGCGGCTCCGTTAAACCAACAGTACCAATCGGCGGATGGCTGAAGACCACGGTCGGAATGTTGCTGTAATCCAGATGCTCATCCGGCTTGTTATTAAACAGGCGTTCAGAGAGACGGCGACCCGCTGCAACTGCTACCGGTGTCAGTTCCACTGCACCCGTGTTATCACCCACCGCGTAAATACCTTCAACGTTGGTATTTTGATATTTATCGACGACGATATAGCCTTTTTCGTTAGTTTTAACGCCAGCGGCTTCCAGGTTGATGTTGTCATTGGCAGGCTCGCGACCAATCGCCCAAATCAGGCAATCTACCGTTTCACTGCGACCATCTTCCAGCTCCAGCGTCAGGCTGCCATCGGCATTTTTCACCACCGCTTTCGGGATTGCATTGGTGTGCAGCTGCGGGCCTTCAGAGTTCATCACTTCGACCAGCGTTTCGGAGATCATCGGGTCAAAGCTGCGCAGCGGCGCGTGTTTACGCACAAACAGATGCGTCTTCGCGCCGAGGCCGTTAATCACGCCAGCCAGTTCAACGGCGATGTAACCCGCACCAACAACCGCTACACGCTCTGGCAAAGCGGGTAGGGCAAAGAAACCATCGGAATCAATGCCGTATTCCACGCCCGGAATATCCGGGTGGCTTGGACGACCACCGGTGGCGATCAGAATATGATCGGCCGTGATGGGTTCGCCGTTTACCTCCAGCGTTTTGGCATCAACGAAGCGGGCAAAGCCTTTGATTACATCAACGTTATTTTTACCGAGCACGTTTTCATAGGAGGTATGAATACGGTCGATATAGGCGGTACGGCTGGCGATCAACGTTTCCCAGTTGAACTTATTGATGGTGGTATCGAAACCATAATCCGGGCCGTACATGTGGATCGCTTCACGGATTTGCGCCGCGTGCCACATCACTTTTTTCGGCACGCAGCCGACGTTCACGCAGGTGCCGCCCAGTTCTTTGGCTTCAATCAGCGCGCATTTCTGACCGTACATAGCCGCGCGGTTGATGGAGGCGATACCGCCGCTGCCGCCGCCGATGGCGATGTAATCATAGTGTTTAGTCATGACATATTGTCCTTATCGTTGATTACCGCGATTGTAGCGCGAGACGTAATAGGTGCCAGCAATGGCTGCAATTACTCCGGCACGATCCAGCTTACGGTGGCGTGCCCGGTGCCTGCCGGAACCAGTTTGCTGTGCAGCCACGGCAGCACGTTATTCATCTGCTGTTCCAGCTTCCACGGCGGGTTAATCACAATCATGCCGGAAGCGGTCATACCACGGCGGTCGCTGTCCGGCAGCACCGCCAGTTCAATTTGCAGAATTTTGCGAATGCCGGTCGCTTCTAGGTCGTGGATCATGCGCTTGATCTGCTGGCGCAACACCACCGGATACCATAATGCGTAAGTGCCGGTAGCGAAACGTTTGTAGCCTTCTGCTATCCCGCTGACCACCGCCTGATAGTCGGTTTTCATTTCATACGGTGGGTCGATAAGGATCAGGCCACGACGGGAAACTGGCGGCAGTTTTGCTTTCAGTTGCAGGAAGCCGTCGGCTTTTTCTACGCGCGCACGGCTGTCTTTCTGAAATTCAGAACGCAGCAACGGGAAATCGCTCGGATGTAGCTCGGTCAGTTGCAGGCTGTCTTGTTCACGCAGTAACTGACGGGCAATCAATGGCGAACCGGGGTAGTAACGCAACTGTCCGCTACGGTTGAAGTGTTTTACCACATTGATGTACGGCTCCAGTTCTGCGGGCAAATCGTCCTGCTGCCAGATACGGGCGATGCCTTCGAGATATTCGCCAGTACGCTCGGCGTGTTCGCTGCTTAACTGATAACGCCCGGCACCCGCGTGGGTATCGAGATAGAGAAACGGTTTATCTTTCTCTTTCAGCGACTCGATGATCAGGCTCTGAACGGTATGTTTAAGGACGTCGGCGTGGTTGCCAGCGTGAAAGCTGTGGCGATAACTGAGCATGGGTAAAGGTGTTCCGGTAAGTAAAAATCGGCCCGTATTTGGGGCGCACAAAAGCATATCAGGACAGTATACCGAAAAGAGGACGTCGCCGCGAAAGCGTAACGTTTCTCATTGAAATTCACTACACTTAACCCCATGCTATTACCCATTACGCGTCGGATGGCATCGGCCTATTAACGTAGGCCGGATAAGACGTCTGCGTCGCCTCCGGCGAAAGCGCCTGTGAGCGTTTCGTTCCCTCTATTTAACCAGGACTGTACCTATGACGAATCCGTTACTGACTCCCTTTGAATTGCCTCCGTTTTCTAAAATTCTCCCGGAACATGTCGTTCCTGCCGTGACTAAGGCGCTGAACGACTGTCGCGAAAATGTGGAGCGCGTGGTAGCGCAGGGGGCACCGTACACCTGGGAAAATCTCTGCCAACCGCTGGCAGAAGTGGACGATGTGCTGGGACGTATTTTCTCCCCGGTCAGCCACCTGAACTCGGTGAAAAATAGCCCGGAGCTGCGCGAAGCCTACGAACAAACGCTGCCGCTGCTGTCAGAATACAGCACCTGGGTAGGGCAACATGAAGGGCTGTATAAAGCGTATCGCGATCTGCGCGATGGCGATCATTACGCCACGCTGAACACGGCACAGAAGAAAGCGGTTGATAACGCACTGCGTGATTTTGAACTGTCGGGCATCGGTCTGCCGAAAGAGAAACAGCAACGTTACGGCGAGATTGCCACCCGTCTCTCCGAGCTGGGCAACCAGTACAGCAACAACGTCCTCGATGCGACGATGGGCTGGACTAAACTCGTTACCGACGAAGCTGAGCTGGCGGGTATGCCAGAAAGCGCGCTGGCTGCAGCAAAAGCCCAGGCCGAAGCGAAAGAACTGGAAGGCTATCTGCTGACGCTGGATATCCCAAGCTACTTGCCGGTAATGACCTACTGCGACAACCAGGCTCTGCGTGAAGAGATGTATCGCGCTTACAGCACCCGCGCCTCCGATCAAGGCCCGAACGCCGGTAAGTGGGACAACAGCAAGGTGATGGAAGAGATCCTCGCGCTGCGTCACGAACTGGCGCAATTGCTGGGTTTTGAAAACTACGCCTTCAAATCGCTTGCCACTAAAATGGCAGAAAATCCGCAGCAGGTGCTTGATTTCTTAACCGATCTGGCAAAACGCGCGCGTCCGCAGGGTGAAAAAGAGCTGGCGCAACTGCGTGCCTTCGCCAAAGCCGAATTTGGTGTGGATGAGTTGCAGCCGTGGGATATCGCTTACTACAGCGAAAAACAGAAACAGCACCTCTACAGCATCAGCGACGAACAACTGCGTCCGTACTTCCCGGAAAACAAAGCGGTTAACGGCCTGTTTGAAGTGGTGAAACGTATTTACGGCATCACCGCCAAAGAGCGTAAAGATGTTGATGTCTGGCATCCTGATGTGCGTTTCTTCGAACTGTATGATGAGAACAACGAACTGCGCGGCAGCTTCTACCTCGACCTGTATGCCCGTGAGAACAAGCGCGGCGGGGCGTGGATGGATGACTGCGTAGGCCAGATGCGCAAAGCCGACGGTTCGCTGCAAAAACCGGTCGCTTATCTGACCTGTAACTTCAACCGCCCGGTGAACGGTAAACCGGCGCTGTTTACCCATGACGAAGTGATCACCCTGTTCCACGAGTTCGGTCACGGCCTGCATCATATGCTGACCCGCATCGAAACCGCCGGTGTTTCCGGTATCAGCGGTGTGCCGTGGGATGCGGTCGAACTGCCGAGTCAGTTTATGGAAAACTGGTGCTGGGAGCCGGAGGCGCTGGCGTTTATCTCCGGTCACTATGAAACCGGCGAACCGCTGCCGAAGGAGCTGCTGGATAAAATGCTGGCAGCGAAAAACTACCAGGCGGCGCTGTTTATTCTGCGTCAGCTGGAGTTCGGCCTGTTCGATTTCCGTCTGCACGCGGAGTTCCGTCCTGAACAAGGTGCAAAAATCCTCGAAACCCTGGCAGAAATCAAAAAACTGGTTGCCGTGGTGCCGTCTCCGTCATGGGGCCGTTTCCCACATGCATTTAGCCATATCTTTGCTGGTGGTTATGCAGCAGGTTACTACAGCTACCTGTGGGCTGATGTGCTGGCGGCGGATGCTTTCTCGCGCTTTGAGGAAGAGGGGATTTTCAACCGTGATACTGGACAGTCGTTCCTCGACAACATTCTGAGCCGTGGCGGTTCAGAAGAGCCGATGGAACTGTTCAAACGCTTCCGTGGTCGCGAACCGCAACTGGATGCGATGCTGGAGCACTACGGCATTAAGGGCTGATCATTCAGTGAAAATCTGCTTAATTGATGAATCGGGCGCCGGAGACGGCGCCTTATCTGTTCTGGCGACCCGCTGGGGGCTGGAGCACGATGAAGACAATCTGATGGCCTTGGTGTTAACGCCAGAGCATCTGGAACTGCGTAAGCGTGATGAGCCGAAACTCGGCGGCATTTTCGTTGATTTTGTCGGCGGGGCAATGGCGCACCGACGCAAATTCGGCGGTGGTCGCGGCGAAGCGGTAGCAAAAGCGGTGGGCATTAAGGGCGATTATCTGCCGGATGTCGTCGATGCGACCGCAGGATTAGGTCGTGATGCCTTCGTGCTGGCTTCTGTCGGTTGTCGTGTACGGATGCTGGAGCGTAATCCGGTAGTTGCCGCGCTGCTCGACGATGGCCTGGCGCGTGGCTATGCCGATGAGGAAATTGGTGGCTGGTTGCAGGAACGGTTGCAGTTGATTCACGCTTCCAGTTTGACGGCGCTGACCGATATTACTCCGCGCCCGCAGGTGGTCTATCTTGACCCGATGTTCCCACATAAGCAGAAAAGCGCGCTGGTGAAGAAAGAGATGCGAGTGTTTCAGTCGCTGGTGGGGCCGGATCTCGATGCCGATGGGTTGCTGGAGCCTGCGCGGCAACTGGCGACCAAACGTGTGGTGGTAAAGCGCCCGGACTACGCGCCGCCGCTGGCAAACATTGCCACACCGAACGCGGTTGTCACCAAAGGACATCGCTTTGATATTTATGCGGGTACGCCGGTGTAAAAGTGAAAACGGGTAGCGTTATAGCTACCCGTTTTTCTGCAAGAATCATCAATGGCTTTCCGGCGTCTCAATCATTCGTTTCAGCCAGGGCACCATCATCAGCATCACTACTGCAACGCCCAGCGTGACCAGACCAATCTTACCAAACACGTTGGTGTAGACAGGTAACGTCTCAAGCGGATCGGTAATGTTGTCTGGCACTGCGGTAAATGTTGCCACATAGCCGCCGAGCAAGAACGCGGCAGCCTGCGTCAGAAACCACATTCCCAGAATAAAGCCCATCAAATGCTGTGGCACCAGAGCAGCAACCATCGCCAGACCCAGGGCGCTAATAAACAGTTCACCCAGGCTCTGGAACAAGTAAACCAGCACGATAAACCACGGCGATGTCAGCCCCTGCGCATCAGCAAACCACATTCCCGCAGCGGCGGCAGTCAGAAATCCCAGCGAGCACATAAACATGCCGAGAGTAAATTTCATCGGCATCGAGAGGTCTTTGCCTTTGTTACCCAGATGCGTGTAAATGCCCGCCAGTATTGGGCTGGCGAGTACCACCCAGAACGGGTTAAGCGCCTGGAAGCTGACCGGGTTGATGGAAAAACCGAGAATTTCATGATGTACGTTGTTGATGGCAAAGAAGTTCAGCGACGTTGGCATCTGGGCATAGAGGATGTAAAACACCACCGCTTCGAGCATCAGGACAAAGGCGACAAACATTTTATTGCGCCCGGTTTTATCCAGCTTGAATGCCTGACGGAAGAAGATAATGGTGACGACGATGGAGAGGGCGATCAGCACCAGATTGGCGACTTCTACGTTGTGCATCAGCCATGCACAGACGAAGATCATCACTACGCTGCCAATCAACACGTACAACAGTTTGCCGAAGTTCAGTGGTCGGAAGTCAGGATCTGAACCAATATCTTGCACCATCCCGCGACAGGCGATGTAGACCAGTAGCGCGACAATCAGACCTGCCCCGCACAGGTTATAGGTTACGGAATAACCAAATCTATCGGCAATCACGGGTGCCAGCGACAACGCCACCAATGAACCAATATTGATCGACATGTAAAACAGTGTGAAAGCACCATCCAGACGCGGATCTTTCGGTGGATAGCATTTAGAAAGCAGGCTTGCCGGGTTGGCTTTAAACAAGCCGTTACCGACGGCAATAGTCCCCAGGGCGATGAAAATCAGATCAGGCTTAAGTAGTGACATTCCGGTCATGAAGTAGCCAATCGCCAGCACAATAGCCCCAAGAACAATGGTGCGTTTAGTCCCAAGCAGGTGGTCGCCGACATAGCCACCAATGGAGATAAGTCCATAGACCAGCGCAGCAAAAGCGCCAAAGGTAACAAAGGCCTGCTCTTGTGAGAATCCGAGCTGTTTAACGAAGAAAACCGCCAGCACGCCTTGCACGCCGTAGTAGCCGAATCGCTCCCATAATTCGACAAAAAAGATCATGAAAAATGGGCGAGGTTGTTGCAGCATCCCAGTGGGTGTTGTTGTATTCATATTTATTAACCTTCCAATACCATCCTGAAAAGTATGAACGCGTAAGTGGTTGCACGCGAAAGATTTTACAGATGTCTAAGATTTTTAATATTGATGTGGTAAATAGTTATATGCACTATTTCGACAGAAAGTAACCAGCTAATCATGCTGGTTGTTTGAAGTGAGATGGTTTTACATTCTGATTTTTGAGATGCTGAAAATTTGGATAGCCCTGGGTATCTATGAGCCTGCTGGCCGCATCTGGAAAACAGGAGAGCGCAAAAGCAGAACGCCCGCATAAGCGGGCGTCGGGGGCAAGTCGGGAGGGGATGATTATTCTTCTTCGTCGCGCAGCGGAACAATCAGCATATCAACGTGAACGGTGTTGATAAGTTGACGCGCGGAAGACATCAGTTTGCTCCAGAAGTCCTGGTGATGACCACAAACAACCAGATCCATATCGTATTTCTTGATTGCATCCACCAGAACCTGACCCAGATCGCCGCTGCCGCTCAGGGTTTCAGTGATTGGGTAACCTGCGTTGGTAGAGAGCTCGGTCAGCGCGTGATGCGTCTCTTCGGAGATGCGTTTCTGCATATCACCCAGATTCACATCAATAAGCCCGGTGTATAGGTCAGAGTAGTTTACATCTACGTGGATCAGAGAAACCTTCGCATTGTAGGGGCGAGCCATAGAGACTGCTTTCTCTACCAGAACTTTGCTTTCCGGGGAGAGATCGACCGCGATGAGAATGTGTTTATAAGCCATAGTGTTACTCCTTCCATAAAGTTGTCGATGACTGGCCAGCTAGCGTTTCTTGTGCCGTTACGTCACCCGCGTCCTGCGAACTACGTGCGCGGGGCTAACCCAGCCGTAAAGATTCAGTGTTAAGACCATCCTTACCTTATAGCGACCCAGATGATCCGTCAATCCGCCTTGCTTACCAATCAGATAATCAAATTTTCGAGATGAATATATTGATAGTGGTTAACCTTATGGAAAAAAAACAAGCTGATCTCCTACACTATCTATAGAGCCGCTCGGATGTGTGTCACGACAAAAGCGGTTTCTCCAGGACCTGGTGTTAACTGATTGGCAGCGTATCGGGAGCGGTAGCCCCGGAGTGGAACTCCGTGGGCAGGTCGCCGGGGAGGAGGTATGATAAGCACCGTCGCATTATTTTGGGCTTTATGTGTCGTTTGCATTGTTAACATGGCGCGCTATTTCTCATCACTACGCGCGTTGTTAGTGGTACTGCGTAATTGCGATCCATTGCTCTATCAATATGTAGATGGAGGGGGCTTTTTTACCTCACATGGCCAACCTAACAAACAGGTGCGTCTCGTCTGGTATATCTATGCTCAGAGGTATCGCGATCATCACGATGATGAGTTTATTCGTCGCTGCGAGCGTGTGCGTCGGCAGTTTATTCTGACCAGCGCATTGTGTGGTCTGGTCGTGGTAAGCCTGATTGCATTGATGATCTGGCATTAAGTACCACAGCAATAACGCATAAAAAAAGCGGGTCAGAAAACTGACCCGCTCGTGACTTATGACAAACGCAAAATTGCCTGATGCGCTACGCTTATCAGACCTACATGATCTCTGCAATTTATTGAATTTGCATGTTTTTGTAGGCCGAATAAGGCGTTCACGCCGCATCCGGCATGAACAAAGCGCACTATGTCAACAATCTGAAGCGGGTCATTCAGTTGACCCGCTCGTTTTTCTGCGTGCGATTACAGGAACTGCAAGGAGATCCAGTACAGCCCGCCGGAGAGCAGTATCGCAGCCGGGAGGGTAAACACCCACGCCATCAGAATGCTGGTTACTGTTTTACGCTGTAAGCCGCCGCCATCAACAACCATCGTCCCCGCTACGGAAGAGGAGAGTACGTGAGTGGTGGAAACCGGCATCCCGGTATAACTCGCCAGGCCGATAGACACCGCAGCCGTCATCTGGGCAGACATCCCCTGAGCGTAGGTCATGCCTTTCTTACCGATTTTCTCACCGATAGTCGTTGCCACACGACGCCAGCCAATCATCGTACCGATACCTAATGCCAGCGCGACCGCCATGATGATCCACACCGGAGCGTACTCGATGGTACTCAGCATATCGGACTTCAGTTTCTTCAACAGACGCTGATCATCTGCTGTGACGCCAGGCATTTTCACCACTTTGTCGATGGTGTCAGATACGCACAGCATAATGCGGCGCATCTGGCTACGTTGGTCAAGCGACAGCTTGTCGTAGCTTTCCACGTCAGCAGTCAACATGCCTTTCAGGCGATTGAGCGCGTTAATGGTATTCGACGGATGGCAATGGAACTCCGCAGGTTGTGTTGCGCCTGCTTCCGGAGTCGGTACTAACTGATCAGCACCGGTCGCCTGTTTCAGCAGTGCAGGGTGTTGCTCAAAGTAAGCTTCCACGTTGTTGATTGCATCACGGGTACGAGTGATTTCGTAGCCTGAGGCATTCATATTAACCACGAAGCCCGCTGGTGCGACGCCAATCAGCACCAGCATAACCAGACCAATGCCTTTCTGACCATCGTTCGCACCGTGAGAAAACGCCACGCCGACAGCGGAAAGGATCAGCGCGATACGCGTCCAGAACGGCGGCTTTTTCTTACCGTCTTTCTTTTCACGCTCCGCTGGGGTCAGGTGGATACGGGCGCGTTTCTTAGTGCCGCTCCAGTAGCGACGCAGCAAGAAAATCAGACCGCCAGCAAACACCAGGCCGACAATAGGGGAAACGATCAGAGATGCGAAAATACTTAATACTTTCGGGATATTGAGTGCATCCACCACTGACGTACCGGTCATCAACGCATTGGTTAAACCAATACCGATGATTGCGCCAATCAGCGTATGAGAGCTGGATGCAGGTAAACCAAAGTACCAGGTACCCAGGTTCCAGATAATCGCCGCCAGCAACATAGAGAACACCATGGCAAGGCCATGAGACGATCCCATATTAAGCAGCAAGTCTGTCGGCAGCATATGCACAATGGCATAGGCAACACTCAGACCACCCAGCAAAACACCCAAAAAGTTGAACACTGCCGCCATAACCACTGCGAGCTGAGAACGCATCGCGCGGGTGTAGATGACAGTTGCCACAGCGTTGGCTGTGTCATGGAAACCATTAATGGCTTCGTAGAACAGCACAAAAGCCAGTGCAAGCAATAATAACAGCCCGGTATGCAAATCCAGGCCAGCAAACAAATGTAGCATAGGACGTTACGCCATTTTGAGGACATGAACGCGGCGCATTATCAGTGACTTTCGCGGCGCGGGCAAAGTGAAATATAGATTTTTTTGATTTGCCTCCTGTATGATTTTTGCTCAAAAAATAATTATCTTATATAATTCAGGTAAATACTTCCCCTAAGTAATATTGATGCTGGTGCGACCACTGAGGAATCTTTACAATTCACGCCCGTTTTTTCTAAGAGGAGCGCAACGTGGAAAGGTTTGATGCCATTATTATAGGCGCTGGTGCGGCTGGTATGTTCTGTTCTGCGCTGGCAGGTCAGGCGGGACGCAGAGTTTTGCTGATTGATAATGGTAAAAAAACGGGGCGCAAAATCCTCATGTCTGGCGGTGGACGCTGCAACTTTACCAACCTTTATGTCGAGCCTGGCGCCTATCTGAGCCAGAATCCGCATTTTTGTAAGTCTGCACTCGCGCGTTTTACCCAGTGGGATTTCATTGATCTGGTCAATAAACACGGCATCGCCTGGCACGAGAAAACGTTAGGGCAACTCTTCTGTGATGACTCTGCACAGCAGATTGTCGACATGCTGGTGGATGAGTGTGAAAAGGGTAATGTGACCTTCAGATTGCGCAGCGAAGTGCTGAGTGTGGCAAAGGATGAAACGGGGTTTACGCTTGAACTGAACGGTATGACCGTCGGCTGCGATAAACTGGTCATTGCCACCGGAGGCCTCTCGATGCCTGGTCTGGGCGCATCGCCGTTCGGTTATAAGATTGCCGAACAATTTGGCCTCAACGTGTTGCCCACCCGCGCTGGCCTGGTGCCATTCACTCTGCATAAACCGTTGCTGGAAGAGTTACAGGTGCTGGCAGGCGTGGCGGCGCCTTCGGTGATCACCGCTGAAAACGGCACCGTATTCCGCGAGAACTTACTCTTCACTCATCGTGGCTTATCCGGCCCTGCGGTATTACAGATTTCCAGCTACTGGCAGCCGGGAGAATTTGTCAGCATCAATCTGCTACCGGATGTGGATCTCGAAACCTTCCTTAATGAGCAGCGTAACGCACATCCAAACCAGAGCCTGAAGAACACCCTGGCGGTTCATCTGCCGAAACGGTTGGTTGAACGGTTACAACAACTCGGGCAAATCCCGGATGTCTCGCTAAAACAGCTCAACGTGCGTGATCAACAGGCGCTGATTACCACATTGACCGACTGGCGCGTACAACCTAACGGCACCGAAGGCTATCGCACCGCCGAAGTGACGCTCGGCGGCGTGGACACCAACGAACTCTCTTCACGGACAATGGAAGCGCGCAAAGTGCCGGGGCTGTACTTCATTGGTGAAGTGATGGACGTCACCGGCTGGCTGGGGGGCTATAACTTCCAGTGGGCATGGTCGAGTGCGTGGGCTTGTGCGCAGGATTTGGCGGCTGTGAATAAATAATAAAAATTCGGCGCCGTTATCAACATCAAGGCCGGGAAGCGGGAACTAATGGTTCCCGCTTAATGTTTTATTCACCGCGCAGAATCTGGCGGAAATGGGAAACCAGCGGACGTTGGTTGGCTTTATGCCATGCTGCCCATAATTGCGTTGAATAATTCATCCACGGCAATTCACGTAATACCACCCCTTCCGGCGCATTATGACGCAGACTATGTTGAATTAAGGCCAGACCTAATCCCGCAGCGACCAGACCTAATGCCGTGAGTGGTTCACCCGCTTCCAGGCGAATATCAGGATTAAACCCAGCGTTAACACAGGCTGCGACAAAATGATCGCGAGAATGCGCATCGTCGTTATGAATCACCGCAATCCACTGCTCATCGCCAAGTTGCGACGCGACAAGGTTTTCCTCCTGCGCCAGAGGATGATTTTGCGGTAAGGCCAACAACATTCGATCATCCAGAACCTGAATATATTCCAGATCCTGCTCGCTGTTGGCGGGCGGCGTATCGACCAGAGAAAAATCGAGACTGCGCTGGCGCAGGCCTTCAATCTGGGTAGCCGGTGGTTGGCTGTAAAGAGCGATATGCACATTCGGACGCGATACACGTAACGTACGTAGCGCCGTAGAAAGCACACCGGAATGCATGGCGTTTTCAATATAGCCAATACACAAGCCACCATCTTCACCACGCCCCAGGCGTTTGCCTAACGACTCCAGACGGTTGGCGTGTGTCAGCAACGAACGTGTTTCAGCAAGGAATGTCTGTCCATCAGCGGTCAGGCGAATGCGCTGCTGATTACGCTCAAACAGCATCAGTCCCAGCCGTTCTTCCAGTTGTGCAATCTGGCGGCTCAGCGGTGATTGCGAGATATGTAATCGCTCGGCTGCGCGTCCCACGTGCTCTTCTTCTGCGACCACCACGAAGTACTTCAGTTGGCGTAAATCAATCATGTTAGACCTCAAAGGACTTAAGTCAGACTAATTATGTCCTATCAAGTCACAACCTCGCAAGGTAATGTGATCCACGTCACAGGGCGATAGCAAAAAAACGCCCGAACCCAAACCGAATAATTGAGGACATCTTATGAGCATCAAAAATTTACTTCCCGGCAAAATTAGCTTAGGCGGCGCACCGCTCGGCAACATGTTCCGTGCCATTCCGGAAGAAGAGGCCCACGCCACCGTGAGCGAAGCCTGGAACCTGGGCGTGCGTTACTTCGATACCGCGCCGCTGTACGGCTCTGGCCTTTCTGAAATCCGCATGGGTGAAGCGCTGTCTCAGTATCCACGCGATGAATACGTTCTGAGCAGCAAAGTCGGCCGCATCATGCTGGACGAAATGGAAGATCCGGCAAAACGTGATTTCGGTGAAAAAGGTGGCCTGTTCGAACACGGCCTGAAAAACAAAATTCTGAATGACTACTCCGCTGACGCCACGCTGCGCTCGATTGAAGACAGCCTGAAACGCCTGAAAACAGACCGTCTGGATATTGTCTGGATCCACGACCCGGCGCAGGACTTCTACGGTGACAGCTGGCTGGAGCAGTTCAACATTGCCCGTACCGGTGCGTTTCGTGCGCTGACACGTTTGCGTGACGAAGGTGTGATTAAAGCCTGGGGACTGGGTGTGAACCGCGTCGAACCTTGCGAACTGACGCTGGCGCTGGACGAACCGAAGCCAGATGCGTTCCTGCTGGCGGGGCGTTATTCCCTGCTTGATCACGAACGTGCGCTGCAACGCCTGATGCCAGAAGCACTGGAACAGAATGTGGATATCGTTGTGGGTGGTCCGTACAGCTCTGGCGTACTGGCAGGCGGCGAGCACTTTGAATATCAGAAAGCCTCTGCGGCCATTCAGCAGAAAGTGGCGCAAATTAACGCCATTGCCACACGTTTCAATGTGAACGTTAAAGCAGCTGCGCTGCAGTTCGCGCTGGCAAACCCGGCCGTTGCGGCGGTTATTCCTGGCTCCAGCCGTCCTGGCCGTATGGCAGAAGATCTGGCTGCACTGAATGCGCCTGTTCCGGCTGAATTCTGGGCAGAAATGCGCCGTCAAAATCTGGTTGCGGAAAACGCTCCGCTGCCGACCCGTTAATCAACCTGGTGAGAAAACGATGAAACTGGATCTGACAGGTAAAGTCGCGGTGGTCAGCGGCTCAACCTCCGGCATTGGGCAGGGTATCGCCGCCGGACTGGCAAAAGCAGGCGCAACGGTGGTTGTCGTCGGCCGTAAACAGAGCGGCGTTGATGACGCCATGGCTGCGATTGCGGCACAAACTCCCACAGCGTCACTTCGCGGCGTGGTGGCCGATCTCAGCACCGAAGACGGCGTGGCTGCGCTGATCGCTGCAGTCCCAACGGCTGATGTGCTGGTCAATAATCTGGGTATTTTTAACGATAAAGATTTCTTTAGCGTTCCGGATGATGAGTGGATGCACTTCTATAACGTCAACGTCCTCTCCGGCGTTCGTCTGGCGCGTCACTATGCGCCAGGCATGACGGAACAGGGCTGGGGGCGGATTATCTTTGTCTCGTCTGAATCCGGCGTGGCAATCCCTGGCGACATGATCAACTACGGCGTCACCAAAGCCGCGAATCTGGCGGTCTCTCATGGTCTGGCGAAACGACTGGCGGGAACCGGTGTGACCGTCAACGCCATTCTGCCAGGGCCAACCTTTACCGATGGCCTGAAAGAGATGCTGGCGGATGCCGCTGCACAGTCGGGACGCAGTGCGCGTGAACAGGCCGATGAGTTTGTTAAAACCTCGCGTCCGAGCTCCATCATCCAGCGTGCGGCGGATGTGGAAGAAGTGGCGAATCTGGCGGTTTATCTCGCGTCACCACTTTCCTCGGCAACCACAGGGGCAGCCCTGCGCGTCGATGGCGGTGTCGTCGACACCCTGACTATGTAACCCTATAAATTAAGAGAAAATTATCATGGCTAAAACAACTGTATCGATCGAAATCCCGGCTTCTGCCGACGCCGTATGGCAATTGATGGGCGGCTTTGATGCGCTGCCAGACTGGCTGCCATTCATCCCGAAAAGCGTGGTGACAGAAGGTGGTCGCGTTCGTTCGCTGACAACCTCTGATGGCGGCACTGTGGTTGAACGTCTGGAAGCGTTTGATAACCGTCAACGCAGTTATACCTATTCCATTATTCAGGCACCGTTTCCGGTGGTGGATTACCTCTCCACCATTACCGTTCATGAAACCGCCGACAGCCAGGTTTCCCGTGTGGAATGGTTCGGTGAATTCACCCCAGTGAATATGACGAACGAAGAGGCCGAGGCGCTGTTTACCGGCATCTATCGGGATGGTCTCAAGGCGCTGAAGGACAACTTTGTTGCCTGATGCGATCGACAGGCGTCGGAATGTCCGGCGTCTGATTATTAACAAAAACAGAATAGTCTATTGTTATTTGTATCATTTATGTTATCAGGCAGCAGGCGTATTCTCTCCCCATCGCGTTAATAAACGCCAAACAATTAAGACACTCTGGAATATAAACATGAAAACGATCATCGCAATTTTTACGGCTTCTCTTTTCTCTGTAGCGGCGTTTAACGCATCGGCGCAAAGCGTGACAGCAACCGGTAAAACACTGGATTCTGCGGAAGCGGTTATTGCGCAGAAAGCGAAAGAGATGAACGCCTCTGAATACAAAATTACCAGCGCTCGCATGGGCAATACCGTCACCATGAGTGCCGAACTGTATAAATAATCGCGCGAGGAACCCATTATGTTATTTGCTAAATATGCGCTGAATGCGTTGCCATTAAAAAACCGTATTGTAATGCCACCGATGACGCGTTCCCGCGCCGGTGCGGGTGACGTTGCGACTGACATGATGGCGGACTATTACGCGCAGCGCGCCAGTGCTGGACTTATCATCAGCGAAGGTACGCAAATCAGCCAGCAGGGGCAGGGTTATGCCTGGACGCCGGGTATTTATTCTGAGGCGCAGATTGCTGGCTGGAAAAAAGTGACCGATGCGGTGCATCACGCAGGTGGTAAAATTTTTGCTCAGCTGTGGCACGTCGGTCGCGTGTCTCATACCGTGCTGCAACCGAACGGTGCCGCACCGGTGTCTTCTTCGGCAATTCAGGCCGAAGGGGTAAAAGTGTTTGTCGATGTGGAAGGCCGTGGTCCGGAGAACGGCGTTGGCGAGATGGTTCAGCATGACATGCCACGTGCACTGACGCTGGAAGAGATCCCGTCAATCGTTGATGACTATGCACAGGCGGCGCGTAATGCGATTGCCGCTGGCTTTGACGGTATTGAGTTGCACGGCGCGAACGGCTATCTCATTAACCAGTTCATTGACTCGCAGGCCAACCTGCGTGATGACGAATACGGCGGCTCGCTGCAAAATCGTCTGCGCTTTATGAAAGAGGTGGTGGAAGCTGTCTCTTCGGCGATTGGTAAAGAGCGTGTAGGAATTCGTCTCGCGCCGCTGACTACGCTGATGGGCTCCATAGACGATACGCCGGAAGCGACCTACCTCGCGGCGGCAAGCGTACTGAACGAGCTGGGGATTGCCTATATCCATATTGCCGAAGCCGACTGGGAAGATGCGCCGGTGATGCCTGCGGCCTTTAAAGAAGCGCTGCGCATAATTTTCCATGGCACGCTGATTTACTCCGGTAAATACACCAAAGCGCGCGCCGAAGAGGCGCTGGCTAACGGCTGGGCTGATCTGATTGGTTTTGGTCGTCCGTTTATTGCCAACCCGGATCTTCCGTATCGTCTGGAAAACGATTTACCGCTGAATGCGCCCATCAAAGAGAAATTCTTTGGCGGCGGTAAAGATGGATATCTGGATTATCCGGTTCTCTGAATTTGAATGGCTCGATTATACGGGGTACTTACACATCCTTCCTGGCAATGGCCGTCCTGCCCCGTGGTCATTTATGGAACAAACCCGTGAATTCAGAATTGAAACCCGCAGCCGGTCTGTCGGGAAGATTATCTTGCGACCCTGACGTTAGTTAAAAACGGCGCAGGTGTGATGCAGGTTTACCGCTTTATCGTCGAGGATGAGTTAAAACGCGGAGAGCTGATTGAGCTATTACCTGTCTTTGCAGGCACCTCCCGACCTTTTATGATTGTTTATCCCTATAAGCGTCAGGTACTTTGACAAAATCGATAAACGCTCACACTGGCGGCTCAATTGACTGCCGTCACGCGGCTGTTCGCGGGGCTCGATATGCCGAATTTTCTCACAGTAAGTTTTAGCAATGACTGAATCGCAACAGATAAACCAGACCCCATCACGCCTTTTCTCCACACCGAACTTCCGCTTCTCGCTTACATCGGACTTTCAGCCCAATGAGCTTGCCTACTCCGTGTTAATAGCGAACCTTGTAAAAATCGATCCCTGCTAGCCAGCAGGGAGCAGGTCAAGGTGGATAGTTATGTGATAAATATCGTTATATATCAATTTGTTGTGTTTTTAGTGACATTATTTTCATGTCAAATATTGAATTAGTAGCAGAACTTTTTTAACGCTACACTGAGTAGTATGAAAATGATGCCCCGCTTTTGCACTGCAAACAGGGCTAGTTGTAACCATTCCGGGATATTCCTCCCGGAATGGTATGATTTTAGATAACCAACTCCAGTCGTTGTCTGGCCTGACTGGTTAGTCGTTTTATTCCCAGAGATTTAGCCATTTCCATGATCTTATTTTCCTCTTCAAGGCTTAACGCTAATGCGCGTAATTCTTCACTAGGTATCGCATCAACCTGACGTATATCCTCGTCAGTCGCTGGCAGGCGGAAGGAATTCCAGTCTGTTCTTTGCGTTTCTGATAGCCAAACAAAATCTTCGCCAGAATGGTCAGTTGCGACGTGATAATTTTGATCGACAATCTCCATGACGCGTTCGCGAATGAGCCTGCCTGCTCGAGTAAATCCATGAATGCGCGCAATACGCTGAACGAGTGTGGTGTCAAGAAGAGGAGATTCGACTTGAACAACATCGGCAATCAACGCTTTTAAAGTGTCATCATATTCAGAGGTATAAAATTTCTCTGAGTCGGTTTTACCTTGCCAGTCAATCAAATTATTCGTGACATAGGTGCCGGTGTTAGTTGTACTGCACATCTCCAGTACCGTGTTATTGGCATATTTTAGTTCAGATAACGGTTCCTCTTCAGGCACCATCGGATGTTCACTCTGAATTAATGAGGATAATTTTTCATCATTAGCGACAATGTGAGCTTCTGTTTCTAAATTCTTATCTGAGTTGCCATTTTCTACTGGGGCGGTTGCTTCCTGTTTTTGCGTTGCAACGTTAGCAGCTTCCTTGGCCCTCGAAGCTTCTAATAAGTTACTTATCGCAGCATCAAGTCGCTCAAGCGCACCTTCTTTGTCGATCCACCATTCAGTTGACCAAAGGCGAAGAAGCGTCCAGCCCAGTCCTTGCAGTATGGCGCTACGAACTTTATCCCGGTCACGTGCTGTGGCGGCGCTATGGTAGGTTGCACCGTCGCATTCAACGCCAACAAGGTAGTCACCCGGTTTATCAGGATGAACGATACCTAAATCAATACGGAAGCGTGAAACGCCGATCTGTGGAACAACTTGCCAGCCTTTTCTGCGTAAGCCGTTTGCTACAGCCTCTTCGAAGGGGGAGTCATACCCACCGACAGAGCCACGAACTGCCTGTGCCAATGCCAGTGGTCCGCGCTGAGCAAACTCGATAAAGTGCTTGAGGTCAGCAACAGCACGCGCGCTTGTGCGGTTAAGGTCGATAAAGGAAGGTTCAAATGAGCTGAACACTATCATTTCCTGGCGGGCGCGAGTCACGGCAACGTTCAGTCGACGCCAGCCGCCTTCGCGGTTTAATGGGCCGAAGTTCATCGACATGGTATTGGCTCCGGGTTCCGTTGGACCATATCCGATGCCAAGCATGATCAAGTCTCGCTCATCCCCTTGTACTGTCTCAAGATTTTTAACAACCACGGGTTCTTCCTGTTCTGACTGGAAGAAAGGCTCAATCTCAGGATGATGTTGGCGGGCGCGATCCAGTAAATCACTGATAAGATTTTGCTGCTCTGTATTCAGGGTAATAATGCCAATTGATTTACCTGATGTGACAAAGTTTTTATCGGTCAGACGTTTTACGGTTTCAGCAACAATCGCTTCTGCTTCGGCCTGATTATGACGTCCTTTCCCTTTGGAGTAGACCCCTGATACTTTGCACCACTGAACCGCGCTTTGTCGTGTGACTGGCGCCGGGAAGGTGATGAGATTACTGTCGTAATAGCGATGGTTGGAAAAGGTGATCAGGCTTTCATGTCGGCTGCGATAATGCCAGCTCAGACTGTGGTTATACAGACCCGCAGCCAGACACTCATCAAGAATGCTTTCCATATCTTCTTCGGTGTCATCATCGGTATCACTCGCAGCCCTGTTAAAGAAACTGGTTGGTGGCATCTGGCGAGGATCTCCCGCAATAACGACCTGCTTACCGCGTGCCATTACCCCAATCGCATCCCAGGGAGAAATCTGTGATGCTTCATCAAAAATAACCAGATCAAACAGTGGTTGATCCGAAGGTAAAAATTGTGCAACAGAAAGAGGACTCATCAACATGCAGGGCGCAAGTTTTGACATGGCGTCACCCATTTCTGCCGCCATTTGGCGGACGGGTTTATGGCGTCGGGATTTTTGTAATTCATGTTTAAGTAAGGCAAAACCGCCTTGCCGGGTAATTTCATTTTTAGCAGGTATGACTCCACACAGTTTGGCGCGAATATAGCGAACCGTGAGTTTAGCCAGGCGATCGGTTTGCGTACGGTAAGTCTCGATATCACTGAAATGTTCAGCAGGGACAAAGTTATGTAATAACGACTCAGAATCAATTACCCACGAAGCGAACCAACGACAATAAGCCGTTTCGAATAACTCCGTCGCGCTGATGTCGTCAGAATCAGCCAGGATAATAGAATTAATCAGAGGTAATAAACCTCGGTCGATGGCCTCTTCACGAACGCGGCACCAGTCACTCCAGGCTTTAAGAGCAGTTTGGTTATTAACGATGCCTGATGCACACTCACGTAACTCGGCGATTCCATGCTCGCTCTCTGTCACATTGAGGAGATGACAGAATCTGGTTTTAGTTTCAGTAAAGTCAGAGAGTGAGGTACGTAAATTTTGGCTTAATGCCATCATCATTCCCTGAGGACCGAGTAACTCATTGGCGTGAACAACTAATGTTTCTACGGAGGTTCGGAATTCTGCAAGTTGTTGTGGCGAGGATGCAAAACTTGCAAGTGCCGTACGAATAGATTCCGCTAGTTCCAACGCGTCGCGTAAGCTATTTTGATTGGTATCAAGACCATACCAGCCTGGCTGCGTCGTCATCAAAGGCGCAAGATCGGACAGACGTTGATGTAATGATTGCAGTTTTTCGATAACAGCGAGATCCACCGAGAGGTCAGGTGTCGCGTTTAGCGAATATTGTTGCATCACCCCAGCAATCACGTTTTTGCGTGCGTTCGTCGCAAAGAACCAGAATTTTTTATCTGCCTCAGCAAGTGAATGTTTAATTTGCGAAATATTCACATGTTGCCAGCTATTATCTGGATAAGTTACAGACAGTTGTGCTTTGTTCGATTCGATCTCACAGAGAAGAGTAATTACCGTTTTTGCCGCTTCTATTCGTGAGGCGACATCGGGAGTAAACATAAAACTGAGATCAAGCCCTGCAGCTTTTGACAATAATTCACAGAGGTTGATTAGCTGATGTAATTTCTCTGGATCAGTGGTATCCAGAGAAATCCCTGTTGCTTCAAGTAATTTTTGTGCGGCTTGTTCATAATCATCAATTTTAACGGGGATCGTCTTAGCTTCGGCAATGAGCGAGGATTGCCATCCGTTCGTCCATTCTGTTTGGGCGATAATCCTGAAATGATGACCATGTTGCTTAAAAGCATCGCGATTGAGTTCCAGGCGTCTGGTTATGTCTCTGAACTCCGTCATTTGTTCAACGGTATGTTGAATACCAGAAGACCAAACCAAAGATGGCGTGACTGAACTGGCATCTCTGATAACGCGTCCCATCGCCTGATGAAGCGTCAGCCCGTTTGACCAACGACGATGCAACAAACGGACAATCTGATTTAATTTGTCGCGCAGTCGTTGAACCTTGCTGGCTTCTTCTTCCCATTCACGCGTAGTAAGTATGTCGCGAGCATCCCATGCACGTTCCAGTTGCTTTAAAAAATCCATCTTTGATGTTTTGCTGGAGTGCAGCTCAAGGCAAAACTCTCCAAGTCCCTGAGTTTCAAGTCTACGATAGACCACATCAAGCGCCGCTTTTTTCTCTGCAACAAATAATACACGTCTACCCAACGCCAGATTATGCGCAATCATATTGGCGATTGTCTGAGATTTTCCTGTGCCAGGAGGACCATCCAGAACAAAATCACGACCTTTTGCCGATGCAACGACAGCTGCAATTTGCGAAGAATCTGCGGGTAAGGGGAGAAAAAGCTCCTGAGTATTGACTACAGCATCAAGATCATCAATTTCGACAATTTCCCCGTTTTTTTCCAGAACCACATTCTCCTGACCGCGCTCAATGAGATATTTCACTAAGGGGCTTTGCATTAGCTGTGGTGCTCTATCGATGAGATCTTTCCACATCAGATATTTGGCAAAAGAAAAAGTGCCTATCACAACATCTCGGGTGACTTCAAAGCCAGGTATATCCCGAACGGCACGGCGTACAATATTCCAGATACCATCGACATCAATGCCGCTTTCATCAGTAGGTAATTCACCATCAAGCCCTTTGATCGTCAGAGCAAAATCATTGTGAAGTAGCTCCAGTAACGTGAGGTTAAAGCGGGGTTCTTCTTCCAGCAGGCGCATGGTTACACCGGAAAGGGCGCTTTTACGATCGAGTTGGATGGGCAGAAGAATCAATGGTGCTGAATAACTTTTTGGATCATCGGCAGATTTTTTCCACTTCAGGAAACCCACAGCAAGAAACAGGGTGTTAGCACCACCTTCTTCCAGATCGCTTTTAGATTTACGATACAAATCAATAAGTGTTGCTTCAAGGCGGTCTTTTTCAAGCGGCGATACCACTTCACCCCGATCAAGAGCAAGAAGAGCATATTCTTCGCGAAGGTTTTCATTGGTTTGCTGACGATATAATTCAGTATCGCGGATTCCCATTTCTAGATCGGGTAAAGGCACAATGCGAATTCTTTTGCCTTCAGCGAGTTTATCTTCAAGATTTCCTGGATGAGGGCAAATTAAGCGAATGCCTTTTGCACTTTCAGGTAAATGCAATAAACGGTTTCGTGTCGTTAAATCGAGTAATTTACGTTGCCATTGCACTAAACGGCTGGCGGTGTCCTTTTCATTGTTGGTTTCAACGTCAAGCTCAAAAGAGGGGAGGACTGGCGCATCTTCAAAACCGTGCTGGATTTCTGACTCATCTTCGGGCTGGCAGGCCAGGCGGGAGACTGCCAAAGCCAAAGGGCGAATTTTCTGCATTCGCGCACGCCGGGTATCAATGGCCGCGTGAAAAACATCCTCGGTAAGGTGTTTCAATGCCCCTTCAACTGCCTGACTAAATGAAGGTGGATAGGCTTGCGTGACCAGTGTCGTCTCAAACACAACCATCTCTTGCAAATCAATGCGTTTACGGACTGAAGAGACATCTTCTGTGACGAGTTGTGAAAACTCTTGTGGTTGTAACCAAAATCCCGCAAAAGCATGTCCTTCGCACAGGAATACCAAAGAATTAAGTCCTATTTGTTCCAGTGCAGAAGCGAATAATAAAGTAGTGTCCAGACAAGTCGCTATTTTACCTTCGAGAATAGCGCCGGGCGTGCGGATCTTTTGACCGTTACGCTCAAAACTGGCAGGGGGTAAGGCATAGCTGATATTCAGGTTACAGACTGCGGTCCACAACGCGGAAGCAATCTCCCATACCCGTGTTCTGGACTGAATTTCGTAACCTTCTAAAGTATCGTTTTTTCCAGCGCGGCGTAACACGTCTGATGTCGCCTTTAAAAGACGATCGACTGCGGGGTCATTTGGCATAATGAAAGAAGGCAGCAATTCAAACATTGCTTCTCCGCCCCATTCATTTTTCGCCAGTGCTTCCAGAGGGTAATTAAGAGTGAGAAGCTCTTCGGTTCCCTGTAGCAAACTGAACGAGACTTCACATACGACGCTTTCTGTCAGCTCCGCCAGCCACTCTGCATTGAGTTTTATATCTCGATCGCGAATGTCCACAGAGGAATTGGGAAGCAAGCAATCGATATGCCACTTTTTAGGTTCCAGAACGGTGGGGGAGGTTTGCAGATGTAACGTTAAATCGTGAAAACTTTGGTCTGACTCGTTGTGTAAAACAAACTCACGTAACAGAGGCACGGCATTCTGATGTGAAGTAAATCCCAGCTTACTGGCAATACTTATTTGCGCTTTAATACTCATAAACGCCTCTCCTTTGAGGTAAATTCCTCTGGCATTCAAAGGGTTGCTGAATGGATGTCTAGGCAGACATAAAGGAGAGGAGAAGGGTTGCTATTACACGATGTTCAAAATTGCAGGTCTACTGTATAACCCGATCGCAGGGTATAAGTACAAAGGCAACTAATGAGAAGCAACGACATCCAAAACCGTCCGTCTGGATAAATATCCTAAGAATAGTCTCGATTTTTTTAATACCTTAAATGATTAAGCACCGCTAATCTATAGGCGTTTTTCACTTTCAGTCGTTGTTTTGGGAAGACGCTATTATCTGGGGCGCGGTTTGTATTTCTAGTGACTTAAGTTAACTCCGTGTTAATTATAAGAAACAGAAGTAAATACCCCTGCAATGAGAACCACTTTGAGAAGGGAGCGTACATTTCATGAGCCAGGCTAATCATGCCTCGGTCTGAGGTGCGCTTCCCCCATTACGCCCCTTGGCTTGCCTGGTTTTTATTTATCGTAGAAGTAACAGAAGTTACCAGCTGACTGGGAGTTATGACTTTCAGGGGGCGTGGGCTTGTGCGCAGGATTTGGCCTCAGAATAACGTCTGCGTTACATATCCCATGACCACTGCCATTCCTAAAATTACCATCAGAAAGGCAATAATCATCGGCGTGCGAAACATCGATTTCAGCAAAATAACTTCTGTTAAGCTGGCACCCGCGCTACCGATGATGAGTGCCATTACAGCTCCCATCCCCATGCCTTTGGTCATTAATACCGATGCGAGGGGAATTACGGCCTCTGCACGTATATAGAGCGGGATACCTATAACCGCGCTCAAGGGGATGGCCAGTGGATTATCCGTTCCGGCATGTGCTGCAATCCATTGCGCTGGAATAAAGCCGTAAATAAATGAGCCAATTAGTACCCCAATTAACAGGTAGGGCAGCACTTCTTTAAATTGCAGCCATGCATCCTTTATTGCCTGAGTCAGCAGGCTGGGGGGAGCCGTTTTGGCTGCACTACAGCAATTAACAGCAGGTTTTGCGGTACAGCAAGATGTGGTTTGTGGCGTAAACGTCGAGGAGCGCAAGTTAATAACGGGTTTATCGGACACCGGTTTGCAGCAGCTCGCGTTGCTCGCCTTCGCCGGTATGACGTATCGTTCGAAGCCAACAAAATCCAGTAACAAACTGGCGCTCAGCGAAACACCGCACGCAATAACGGCGTACAGCAACGTTACCTTCCAGCCAAATGTTGCCCACATTAGCCCGACGATAATCGGGTTGAGTAATGGTGAAACAAACAAAAAGGTGAGCGTTGGGCCAAATCCCGCTTTTGCAGAAAGAAGACCGCGAAGCATGGGAATGGTTGAGCAACTGCAAAACGGAGTCACTGCACCTAACATTGCTGCCAGCAAATAACCGCGCCCTTTACGCGCACCCATCATTTTCTGGATCTTATGATCCGGGATTTTCTGACGGATTACGCTGACACCAGCACTGATAAGAAGAAAAAGTAACGATAGCTCTACGGCTAAGAACAGGAACATCCCGGCGGCGTCGCGCAGCCCTGGTAACCATTCAAACATTTTATACCCTCTATAAAACTATATTTCTAAAATTATCGAAATGATGAGCGATGAGCAAGATATTTCTGGTATCATCGAAATATCAATTAACCGGAGAAACTATTTATGGAACTGGAAGATGTCGCTAAGGCACTGAAAGAATTAGGTCATCCGACCCGTTTGTTTATTTTTCGTCATCTGGTCAAAGCGGGAGAGCGCGGGATGCCGGTAGGCGAGTTACAGAAGGAACTTGCGATCCCCGCATCGACCTTAAGCCACCATATCTCGGCGCTGGTCTCCGTTGGTCTGGTTAAGCAAAACCGCGAAAGTCGCACGTTGATGTGTGTCTCGCAATATGATGTTCTGGAAGGAATTATTAGTTTTCTGCGTGAAGAGTGCTGCGTGAATAACGGGAAGTATTAATATTCGCCGGGCTGTAGCATAACCACAACCCGGCGAGAGCCATTATTTTTTCGCAGAACCCGCTTCTAATATAGAAACGATGGAAAACAGTGTAAAACACACTGCACCTAAGCCAACCAAAACTCGCGAGGGAATAAAGTAAGCCATATCGATTTGCGCAATTTCAGCAAGGAACGCCGCGAGGAACAGGCAAAACAGACAGGTAAATACCGGTATCATTGGTATTCTGTTGGTTAACGAACAGGTGCGTCTCCAGACTAACGCCAACAGCCACACTTTGGAGAAAATGCTGTAGCAGATCATCCCCAGACAAATGAGAATAATGCCGGGTGCCAGACGGGCGCTTGCATCTGAACTGATTAATACGTAGATACCCTGAATAACGGTAAGTGAGCCGAGCAAAATAACCCAATAACACCAGAGCCAATGTTCTTTCGCTGAGAATGTGTTCCGCGTTTGATGAACAATAGTGGCGACCAGGCCAATAAGACAAGCGCAAATTGCCGTTAGCCCCAGGAATACATGGCCTGCAACATAATGCGCTGGAATATCTGCACTACGCAAAAGCGCAACTGACCAGAGGAAACCAAAGAGAGTCAGAAGTAGTGGCACGGCAATTAAGCAATTACCAATAAACGAAGAATAAGCCTGAAGCGGAGTTCCATCGCTTTTACTCCCTGCTGCGTTTTTCGGGATGAGCAGAAAATGCCCGGAAGATGCCGCGACGGTTGATACGCAGGCGGCAATCATCCCAACACCAAAAATAACGTGCCCGGCAACAAATTCATCCGCCATCACATTATCACTTGCCAGCAGAGACCATCCCCAAATCATCGTTGCAACGGAACCTGAATAACCAATAATAGGAAATAGCGTGTTGTAGAATTTATTCACACCATGATTTAACTGAGAGATGATAATAAATGCAGTAGTGAACAACGCCAGGCATATTGCAGAAAGAGAAATTAAAACATGCCCTGCAACGAAATATTCACTTTGCCCAGAACCTGCTAATACAAAATCACCTAACGCGATGCATATTATACCCATTATCAAAGGGATTAATTTAAACAACCATCCGATATATATGTTCATCTCAATCTCCATATGGGTAATGACTCTAACTTATTGATAGTGTTTTATGTTCAGATAATGCCCGATGACTTTGTCATGCAGCTCCACCGA
>NZ_SZVK01000031.1:0-49086 GCF_005280595.1 Escherichia sp. MR
TTTTGCCGTTACGCACCACCCCGTCAGTAGCTGAACAGGAGGGACAGCTGATAGAAACAGAAGCCACTGGAGCACCTTAAAAACACCATCATACACTAAATCAGTAAGTTGGCAGCATCACCATTTAACGACTTTAATTATTCATGAAATATATAATCGCGGCTGCCAGATTTGAGATAACATTCACCAATGTAATTATTGCAAGTGCATGAAAACAGGGTACAGAATTGTCTCATAACAAGTATTAAAGGATGTTATTTCCAGGGTCAGTGTGGCATAATAATTGGGTAGATGCTCATTCCATCTCTTATGTTCGCCTTAGTGCCTCATAAACTTAGGAATGACGCAGAGCCGTTTACGGTGCTTATCGTCCACTGACAGATGTCGCTTTTGCCTCATCAGACACCATGGACACAACGTTGAGTGAAGCACCCACTTGTTGTCATACAGACCTGTTTTAACGCCTGCTCCGTAATAAGAGCAGGCGTTTTTTTATGTATCAGAAAGCCTCCGGAGGTGCTTGCCTCCGGGTGAGAGAGAACTATTGCGGCGGGTTGTTCTGTAAGGTCAGCATTAAACCGTCGCGGCGCATCGCTGCGGCTTCTTCCGGCTTGTGCAGTCTGTCCAGCACGTCGGCAAGCCATGCATAATCATAGGCGTCCGGGCGTTGTTTCAGCGCCGCACGGAAGGCGAGGGATGCTTCCTGCCATTCGCCATGTTTCATCAGCGACTGACCCAATGTGCTCCATAACAGCGGGCGATCGCCCACGTTTTTGATCTGTTGGCGCAGCACTTTTTCCAGTTGTTCTGGATTGTTGGTTTTCAGGCGTGGGATCGGCAGCAGCAAACGATCGTCATACTGGTGTTTCAGGCCGTCGATGATAATTTGCTGGGCGGTGTCATGGTCATCACACTCAATAAGATGTTCCGCCATTGCCACCTGCAACGCCACCTGATGACGCGTTTTCCGGCTTTGATTTTTCCACCAGTTACGCAAGCCTTCACTACCGTCATCAGCCCGCGCCTGATCCATCAGACCAATCCATGCCTGTTGTTCCAGTGCGGCGCGGTGTTCTTCATCGCTAACGTGGGCTTTCGCCATTGATGGGATGATGTCCAGTAGCGAACTCCATGCGCCCGTGCGGATATAAGCCTGTTCAGCCAGACGTAATACTTCTGGATGGCGTGGCGTTACTTCCAACAACTTATCCACGCCGTGGCGTGCTGCATGGTTTTCATTACGCGCCAGTTGCAGGCGAACGCGGGCGATTTCTACCGGAATGGTATCATTGCCCGCCAGTTCCGCCGCGCGTTCCAGATGCTGATTGGCGCGCGATTCATCACCACGCTGTTGCGCGGCTTCGGCAGCCAGCAAATAGTTCACTACGGGTTGCTCAGCATGATCGGCATTTTTCGCCATCAGCTTTTCGACTTGCTGATAATCACCTTCCGCCAGTTTCAGCAGCGCCTGTTCGGTCTGTTTACGCGCGCGGCGACGTTTACGCCCGACAAACCAACCGCGAGTGTGCGCGCCTGTGCGGAAAATCCGTCGCAGTAACCATTCGATAGCAAACAGCACCACCATAGCCAGAATCAAAATGATTGCCAGTCCCGTGACGCTGGTTTCGATATTGTAGTTATCCGTCTGGATCAGTACGTAACCCTGATGTCCGGCAATCATTGGGCCAACGACGATGCCTGCAATCAGCAACACAAAGAGCAATAACACTTTTAGCATGGTTATTCTCCTTGCGGCGCGGCTGCCGGTGTATCAGCTTGCGGTGCAGGTGCAGCCTCCGCTACTGGTGTTACTGGTTGCGCCAGCAGATTGCGCACGCGAGTCTGCATCAGTTTTTCCAGCATTGCCTGGCTTTGCAGGGTTTCCGGGAGATCCATCGAGATATTTTGCTGACTTAACTGATCCACCTCGTCGAGGAACGCTTTGGTGGTGGCATCGTCAGTATCGTAGTAAGCACGTACCCAGGTGGAGACGTTCTCCAGCGCCTGGCGGTAAGTCTCTTGCTGATGACGTGGTACAGCTTGTGCCGCGACCAGCAGGCGAGAGCGAATATTTTCGCGCAGATAGATATCCTGATTCGGTGCTAACAGCGGTACGGCGGTGTCATCACGACGGCGAATCGTAATGAAGTTGTCCATAAAGTTCTGCCAGCTTTTTTGCAGATTGATGCGCCATTCGCTGATGGAGCTGGAAAGCTCTTCACCATCGGAATCCATCGGCGAACCGTCGCTATCATTATCGGCCAGACGCAGGTTATCAACCTGATTAGAAAGCTGATTCAGCTTGAGGATGATGCCGTCATAATCTACCTGCGAGACCGCAGAAAGGCTGGCGATATCATCGGTAATTGCCCGGCGAACGGTAATAAGACTTGGGTCATTCATATCCGCCAGGCTGGCGTCTGCGCTTTTCAGCAATGCCGCAGCGGTAGTGACGTCCTGATCGCTCCACAACTTACGTCCGGCGAGCTTCACAAGGAAATCAGCCTGCGCCAGCAGCCAGGTCTTGGCATCACTACCTGAGATAGTGGCGACCTTTTGTTGAACTTCATCCAGCTGTTTGGCCAGCGTTTCCTGCTGACGATTTGCCTGCTCTAGCTGTGTAGCCTGTTGCTTGATGATGCTTTCCAGCTCGGCTTTTTGGCTCTCCTGGGCTTTTTGCAGAGCCGCGAGTTGGTTAGCCAGAACATCACTGGTGGTCGTCTGATTGACGGCCTGTTGTTTACCCCAGCCATACAAACCGACACCTGCAGCCAGAGCAATAGCGATAGCCACCGCACTTAAAATCAGAGCAGTACTGTTATTACTCTTTTTTTCTACTGTGACAGATTGTGGCGTGGTGTCCACGACCTCCCTGGTCTCTTCAACCACGGCGGAGGTTTTTTCTTGTTCCGTCATTATGGCTTCCTGTTATGAGAGTTATTGTAATGCCCGTAAAAGCGCATCGTTGTCTGCGTTATCGGCGACCTTAATATCTTGCCAGCCCAGTTCCCGGGCGAGTTTCGCCAGACGCTCGCTGACGACCAGTAGTCGACAGCGTAGTAACCAGTGCTCACGATACCATCGTGGAATCAGCGACCAGAGCTGTTGCAGCATTTCACCGCTGGTAACAACGATCGTTGTCACTTCGCGAGTTTGCCAGCGCATCGCTTCTTCTGCACCATCGTAATGAATGGCGCATCGTTGATAACATTCGCAAAAAATGACTTCAGCACCGCGTGCCGTCAGGGTGTCCCCGATCAGCTCACGACCGCCGTTGCCACGTAAAATTAGCGCACGTTTGCCTGCAATATTTTGTAATTCAGGTAATTGTAGCAAGACTTCGCTGATTTCCCGATCCTGCGGATAACGAACTTCGTGTCCGCTCACGGTATGCAGCGCCAGTGCGGTAGTGCGACCAATGGCGAAATAAGCGGGTAGGGCGGGCCACTGGAGACCTTGCTGATGCAGTTGCGACTGTGCAAAAGCAACGGCATGTTGCGAAAGGGCAAATAGTAGATCTCCTTCGCTCAGTGCCGCCAGCTGGTCGGCAAGTTGTGGCAGTTGCCGACCCGGAGAAAACTCAATCAGCGGAAAATGCCAGGCCACCTGTCCCAGTGCGCGCAGACGGCTCACTAACTCTTCTCCTGCGGGAGATGGGCGGGTGACCAGGATACTCATGCTGGCGCATCTCCGCTGTAAACTTCGGCGAGGATCTCGCGCGCGCCGTTATTCAGTAGCTCTTCCGCCAGCGAAATGCCCATTTGCTCGGCAGCCTGCGGCGAGCCACGGCGCTCACCGCGAATAATCTGCGAACCGTCCGGTGCGCCAACCAGCGCACGCAGCCAGATTTCGCCATTGATAAGTTCGGCATAGCTACCAATCGGCACCTGACAACCGCCTTCGAGGCGGGTATTCATGGCACGTTCGGCGGTGACGCGCAGCGCCGTTTCGTGGTGATTCAGCGCGGTGAGTACCTCGCGGGTGCGCGAATCATCCAGGCGGCATTCAATGCCTACTGCACCTTGTCCTACTGCTGGAAGAGAAACTTCAGGCGGCAGCGCAGCACGAATGCGAGACTCCAGCCCTAAACGTTTTAAGCCAGCCACAGCAAGAATAATGGCATCGTATTCGCCATTATCCAGTTTACTCAGACGAGTACCGACATTGCCGCGCAGAGAACGGATAATGAGATCCGGACGGCGTTCAGCCAGTTGGCACTGGCGGCGTAAGCTGGAAGTACCGACGATGCTGCCTGCGGGTAACGCATCCAGACTTTCATAGTTATCGGAAACAAAGGCATCGCGAGGATCTTCGCGCTCGCAAATGGTGACCAGCCCCAGACCTTGCGGAAATTCAACCGGCACATCTTTCATTGAATGCACGGCGATATCGGCACGGTTTTCCAGGAGCGCGACCTCCAGCTCTTTCACAAATAAGCCTTTTCCGCCAACCTTCGCCAGCGGCGTATCAAGAATCACATCGCCGCGCGTCACCATCGGCACCAGTTCAACCACCAGCCCTGGATGGCTCGCCATCAACTTGTCTTTGACATAATGTGCCTGCCAGAGTGCAAGTGGGCTTTGGCGTGTGGCAATTCTTAAAACATTGTCTAACATGCTTGTTACCGTCATTATCATCCATGGTCCATCCTAACATCCTTGCCGGAGCGATGTCAGTGTTGTGGTGAAACGTCGATGCCTGTGTAAAACGTAAAATGTAGCCAGGCGGTGGTTCCTGACAGGCGCTTCAAGCCGTCGTAATAAGGAATTTACAGAGAATAAACGGTGCTACACTTGTATGTAGCGCATCTTTCTTTACGGTCAACCGGCAAGGTGTTAAATTGATCACGTTTTAGACCATTTTTTCGTCGTGAAACTAAAAAAACCAGGCGCGGAAAGTGGTACGGTTACCTTTGACATACGAAATATCCCGAATGCCGCGTGTTTCCGTTGATGTTGGCGGAATCACAGACATGACGGGTAGCAAATCAGGCGATACGTCTTGTACCTCTATATTGAGACTCTGAAACAGAGACTGGATGCCATAAATCAATTGCGCGTGGATCGCGCGCTTGCTGCTATGGGGCCTGCATTCCAACAGGTCTACAGTCTGCTGCCGACATTGTTGCACTATCACCATCCGCTAATGCCGGGTTACCTTGATGGTAATGTTCCCAGGGGCATTTGCCTTTACACGCCTGATGAAACCCAACGCCACTACCTGAACGAACTGGAACTGTATCGTGGAATGTCAGTACAGGACCCGCCAAAAGGCGAGCTTCCGATTACTGGCGTATACACCATGGGCAGCACCTCGTCTATAGGGCAAAGCTGTTCCTCCGATCTGGATATCTGGGTCTGCCATCAATCCTGGCTCGATAGCGAAGAGCGCCAGTTACTACAACGTAAATGCAGTCTGCTGGAAAGCTGGGCCGCCTCGCTGGGCGCGGAAGTCAGCTTCTTCCTGATTGATGAAAACCGTTTCCGCCATAATGAAAGTGGCAGTCTGGGGGGGGAAGATTGTGGCTCTACCCAGCATATACTGCTGCTTGACGAATTTTATCGTACCGCCGTGCGTCTCGCCGGTAAGCGTATTCTGTGGAATATGGTGCCGTGCGACGAAGAGGAGCATTACGATGACTACGTAATGACGCTCTACGCGCAGGGTGTATTAACGCCAAATGAATGGCTGGATCTCGGTGGCTTAAGCTCGCTTTCCGCTGAAGAGTACTTTGGTGCCAGCCTTTGGCAACTCTACAAAAGTATCGATTCTCCGTACAAAGCGGTGCTGAAAACACTGTTGCTGGAAGCTTATTCCTGGGAATATCCAGACCCACGCCTGCTGGCGAAAGATATCAAACAGCGTTTGCACGACGGCGAGATAGTGTCATTTGGTCTCGATCCGTACTGCATGATGCTGGAACGCGTTACTGAATATTTGACGGCAATTGAAGATTTCACCCGTCTGGATTTAGTGCGCCGCTGCTTCTATTTAAAAGTGTGCGAAAAACTCAGCCGCGAGCGCGCTTGCGTAGGCTGGCGTCGGGAAGTCTTAAGCCAACTGGTAAAAGAGTGGGGATGGGACGAAGCCCGTCTGGCGATGCTCGATAATCGCGCCAACTGGAAGATTGATCAGGTGCGTGAAGCGCACAACGAGTTGCTTGATGCAATGATGCAGAGCTACCGTAATCTGATCCGCTTTGCCCGTCGCAATAATCTTAGCGTTTCCGCCAGCCCGCAGGATATCGGCGTGCTGACGCGTAAACTGTACGCTGCGTTTGAAGCATTACCGGGGAAAGTGACGCTGGTAAACCCGCAGATTTCACCGGATCTTTCCGAGCCAAACCTGACCTTTATTTATGTACCGCCGGGCCGCGCTAATCGTTCTGGCTGGTATCTGTATAATCGTGCGCCGACAATCGAGTCGATCATCAGCCATCAGCCGCTGGAATATAACCGCTATCTGAATAAGCTGGTGGCCTGGGCGTGGTTTAATGGCTTGCTGACATCACGAACGCATTTGTTTATTAAAGGCAACGGCATTGTCGATCTGCCTAAGTTGCAAGAGATGGTGGCTGATGTGTCGCACCATTTCCCGTTGCGCTTACCTGCGCCGACGCCGAAGGCGCTCTACAGTCCTTGTGAGATCCGCCATCTGGCGATTATCGTCAACCTGGAATATGACCCGACGACAGCGTTTCGTAATCAGGTAGTACATTTCGATTTCCGTAAGCTGGATGTCTTCAGCTTTGGCGAAGAACAAAAATGCCTGGTGGGTAGTGTTGATCTGTTGTATCGCAACTCGTGGAATGAAGTGCGTACGCTACATTTCAACGGCGAGCAGTCGATGATTGAAGCCCTGAAAACGATTCTTGGCAAAATGCATCAGGACGCCGCGCCGCCTGATAGCGTAGAAGTCTTCTGCTACAGTCAGCATCTGCGCGGATTAATCCGTACTCGCGTGCAACAACTGGTTTCTGAGTGTATCGAACTGCGTCTTTCCAGCACTCGCCAGGAAACCGGGCGCTTCAAGGCGCTGCGCGTTTCTGGTCAAACCTGGGGCTTGTTCTTCGAACGCCTGAATGTGTCTGTGCAGAAACTGGAAAATGCTATCGAGTTTTATGGCGCGATCTCGCATAACAAACTGCATGGTTTGTCAGTGCAGGTTGAGACCAATCACGTCAAATTACCGGCAGTAGTGGATGGCTTTGCCAGCGAAGGGATCATCCAGTTCTTCTTCGAAGAAACGCACGATGAGAACGGTTTTAATATCTACATTCTCGATGAAAGCAATCGAGTTGAGGTGTATCACCACTGCGAAGGTAGCAAAGAGGAGCTGGTGCGTGACGTCAGCCGTTTCTACTCGTCATCGCACGACCGTTTCACTTACGGCTCCAGTTTCATCAACTTCAACCTGCCGCAGTTCTATCAGATTGTGAAGGTCGATGGTCGCGAACAGGTCATTCCGTTCCGTACCAAATCTATCGGCAACATGCCGCCAGCCAATCAGGATAATGACACGCCGCTGTTACAGCAGTATTTTTCGTGATGAGTATGCCGGAAAGCGAGGCTTATCCGGCATGAAACCTTAACGGAAGCTCACCCTCTCTCCCGCCTGCTGCGTCGCCGCCTGTTCCAGCAAATCCCAGAAGGTTTCGCCACTGCGATCGCAAATCCATTCGTCGCCTTTCAGATCAAAGTGGTAGCCGCCCTGTTTGGTTGCCAGCCATACCTGGTGCAGCGGTTCCTGGCGGTTGATAATGATTTTGCTGCCGTTTTCAAAGGTAATGGTCAGTACGCCGCCGTTGATTTCGCAGTCGATATCGCTGTCGCCATCCCAGTCGTCCAGGTGTTCTTCAATGGTTAGCCACAGTTGGTCAGCCAGGCGATGAAATTCACTGTCGTTCATTGTTGTATCCTGTTTTTACGTGATGGCGGCAGTATAGCGGCCTGGCGTCAGGGCATCAAAGTTTGCCCGTCTGCTGCTGCGTTCCGGCATGATTCCTCCGTCATCGGAATAATAATGTCTCTGTTTTGAATTTCACGCGCATCTTCCTCTCTGACGTGTGTTTTCGCCGGGCAGGGGGAGGGTGTAACCCTTACCTCTGTATCGGTCCAGGTATAAACATTGCGATAGTGCATAAAGCCATCCTGGCGCGAGGTGCCGATCACGAAACTACCAGCAAAACATAAATCCTCTCTTGTAAGCGTTATACTCGCAGCAATTCCTCACTTTTCAGACTTCATAAAGAGTCGCTAAACGCTTGCTTTTACGTCTTCTCCTGCGATGATAGAAAGCAGAAAGCGATGAACTTTACAGGCAATCCATAATGAAAAACGTGTTTAAAGCACTCACTGTATTACTTACTCTTTTCAGCCTGACGGGCTGCGGTTTGAAAGGTCCGCTCTATTTCCCGCCCGCAGATAAAAATGCGCCACCGCCGACTAAACCGGTAGATACGCAAACACAATCCACGTTGCCGGATAAAAACGACCGCGCCACTGGCGATGGCCCATCTCAGGTGAATTACTAAAAGTCAGTTTCTGTACCCGCGTGATTGGAGTAAATGATGCAGTTCTCGAAAATGCATGGCCTTGGCAACGATTTTATGGTCGTCGACGCGGTAACGCAGAATGTCTTTTTTTCACCGGATCTGATTCGTCGCCTGGCGGATCGGCACCTGGGTGTGGGTTTTGATCAGCTACTGGTGGTCGAGCCGCCGTACGATCCAGAACTGGATTTCCACTATCGCATTTTCAATGCTGACGGTAGTGAAGTGGCGCAGTGTGGCAACGGTGCACGCTGCTTTGCCCGCTTTGTACGCCTGAAAGGGCTGACCAATAAGCGCGATATTCGCGTCAGCACTGCCAATGGTCGGATGGTACTGACCGTCACTGATGACGATCTGGTACGGGTAAATATGGGGGAACCAAATTTCGAACCTTCCGCCGTGCCATTTCGCGCCAACAAAGCGGAAAAGACCTATATCATGCGCGCCGCCGAGCAGACAATCTTGTGCGGCGTGGTGTCGATGGGAAATCCGCACTGCGTGATTCAGGTCGATGATGTCGATACTGCGGCGGTAGAAACACTGGGGCCTGTTCTGGAAAGCCACGAACGTTTCCCGGAACGTGCCAACATCGGTTTTATGCAAGTGGTTAAGCGCGAGCATATTCGTTTACGTGTCTATGAACGTGGTGCAGGAGAAACCCAGGCCTGCGGCAGCGGCGCGTGTGCGGCGGTAGCGGTAGGGATTCAGCAAGGTTTGCTGGCCGAAGAAGTTCGTGTGGAACTCCCTGGCGGTCGCCTTGATATTGCCTGGAAAGGTCCGGGTCATCCGTTATATATGACGGGTCCGGCAGTACATGTTTACGACGGATTTATTCATCTATGAAGCAACCAGGGGAAGAACTACAGGAAACACTCACGGAGCTTGATGACCGGGCGGTTGTCGATTATCTGATTAAAAATCCTGAGTTTTTTATCCGCAATGCGCACGCAGTAGAGTCAATTCGTGTGCCGCATCCGGTACGTGGCACCGTTTCACTCGTCGAATGGCATATGGCTCGCGCGCGTAACCATATTCATGTTCTGGAAGAGAACATGGCGCTGTTGATGGAACAGGCTATCGCTAACGAAGGCCTGTTTTATCGCTTACTTTATTTGCAGCGCACTCTTACTGCCGCCAGCAGCCTCGACGATATGCTAATGCGCTTTCACCGCTGGGCTCGCGATCTCGGCCTGGCTGGCGCGAGTGTGCGCCTGTTTCCGGATCGCTGGCGTTTAGGTGCGCCGTCGAACCATACCCATCTGGCATTAAGCCGTCAGGCTTTCGAACCGCTGCGTATTCAGCGTCTGGGGCAGGAACAGCATTATCTGGGGCCGCTTAACGGGCCGGAACTGCTGGTGGTGCTGCCGGAAGCGAAAGCGGTGGGGTCGGTGGCGATGTCGATGCTGGGAAGTGATGCTGATCTTGGTGTGGTGCTGTTCACCAGTCGCGATGCCAACCATTATCAACAAGGGCAGGGAACGCAGTTACTCCATGAAATTGCGCTGATGATGCCGGAGCTTCTGGAGCGTTGGATTGAACGCGTATGACCGATTTACATACCGATGTGGAACGCTACCTACGTTATCTCGGCGTAGAGCGTCAGCTTAGCCCAATTACCCTGGTTAACTACCAGCGCCAGCTTGAGGCGATCATCAATTTTGCCAGCGAAAACGGCCTACAAAGCTGGCAGCAATGTGATGTGACGATGGTGCGCAATTTTGCTGTACGCAGTCGCCGTAAGGGGCTGGGCGCGGCAAGCCTCGCATTACGGCTTTCCGCGCTACGTAGCTTTTTTGACTGGCTGGTCAGCCAGAACGAACTCAAAGCTAACCCGGCGAAAGGTGTTTCGGCACCGAAAGCGCCGCGTCATCTGCCGAAAAATATCGATGTCGATGATATGAATCGGCTGCTGGATATTGATATTAACGATCCCCTCGCTGTACGCGACCGGGCGATGCTGGAAGTGATGTACGGCGCGGGTCTGCGTCTGTCCGAACTGGTGGGGCTGGATATCAAACACCTCGACCTGGAGTCCGGCGAAGTGTGGGTGATGGGGAAAGGCAGCAAAGAGCGCCGCCTGCCGATTGGTCGCAACGCCGTAGCGTGGATTGAGCACTGGCTTGATTTGCGTGACCTGTTTGGTAGCGAAGACGACGCGCTTTTCCTGTCGAAACTGGGCAAGCGTATCTCCGCGCGTAATGTGCAGAAACGCTTTGCCGAATGGGGCATAAAACAGGGGCTGAATAATCACGTTCACCCGCATAAATTACGTCACTCATTCGCCACGCATATGCTGGAGTCGAGTGGTGATCTGCGTGGTGTGCAAGAGCTGTTGGGTCATGCCAATCTCTCAACCACACAAATCTATACTCATCTTGATTTTCAACACCTTGCCTCGGTGTATGATGCGGCGCATCCACGCGCCAAACGGGGGAAATAATGCGTTTTTACCGGCCTTTGGGGCGCATCTCGGCGCTCACCTTTGACCTGGATGATACCCTTTACGACAACCGTCCGGTGATTTTGCGCACCGAGCGGGAGGCGCTGACTTTTGTGCAAAATTATCATCCGGCGCTGCGCAGCTTCCAGAATGAAGATCTGCAACGTCTGCGCCAGGCGGTACGGGAAGCGGAACCCGAGATTTATCACGACGTGACGCGCTGGCGTTTTCGCTCGATTGAACAAGCGATGCTTGACGCCGGGCTGAGCGCGGAAGAAGCCAGCGCAGGCGCACACGCGGCGATGATCAACTTTGCCAAATGGCGCAGCCGAATCGATGTTCCGCAGCAAACCCACGACACCTTAAAACAGCTGGCGAAGAAATGGCCGCTGGTAGCGATCACCAACGGTAACGCGCAGCCGGAACTGTTTGGTCTGGGCGACTACTTTGAGTTTGTGCTGCGCGCTGGCCCGCACGGGCGCTCGAAACCGTTCAGCGATATGTACTTTCTGGCGGCAGAAAAACTCAATGTGCCGATCGGCGAGATCTTACATGTTGGGGACGATCTCACCACTGACGTGGGTGGGGCGATCCGCAGCGGAATGCAGGCCTGTTGGATCAGGCCGGAAAATGGCTGCCTGATGCAAACCTGGGACAGCCGTTTACTCCCGCATCTGGAAATTTCCCGGTTGGCATCTCTGACCTCGCTGATATAATCAGCAAATCTGTATATATACCCAGCTTTTTGGCGGAGGGCGTTGCGCTTCTCCGCCCAACCTATTTTTACGCGGCGGTGCCAATGGACGTTTCTTACCTGCTCGACAGCCTTAATGACAAACAGCGCGAAGCGGTGGCCGCGCCACGCAGCAACCTTCTGGTGCTGGCGGGCGCGGGCAGTGGTAAGACGCGCGTACTGGTGCATCGTATCGCCTGGCTGATGAGCGTGGAAAACTGCTCGCCGTACTCGATTATGGCGGTGACGTTTACCAACAAAGCGGCGGCGGAGATGCGTCATCGTATCGGGCAACTGATGGGCACCAGCCAGGGCGGCATGTGGGTCGGTACTTTCCACGGGCTGGCGCACCGCCTGCTACGTGCGCACCATATGGACGCCAATCTACCGCAGGATTTTCAGATCCTCGATAGCGAAGACCAATTGCGTCTGCTTAAGCGTTTGATCAAGGCGATGAACCTCGATGAGAAGCAGTGGCCGCCGCGTCAGGCAATGTGGTACATCAACAGCCAGAAAGATGAAGGGCTGCGCCCGCATCATATTCAAAGCTACGGTAATCCGGTGGAGCAGACCTGGCAGAAGGTTTATCAGGCGTATCAGGAAGCGTGCGACCGCGCGGGCCTGGTGGACTTTGCCGAACTATTGCTTCGCGCCCACGAACTGTGGCTTAACAAGCCACATATCCTTCAACACTACCGCGAACGTTTTACCAACATTCTGGTGGATGAATTCCAGGATACCAACAACATTCAGTACACGTGGATCCGTCTGCTGGCGGGCGATACCGGCAAAGTGATGATTGTTGGTGATGACGACCAGTCAATCTACGGCTGGCGTGGGGCGCAGGTAGAGAATATTCAGCGTTTCCTCAATGATTTCCCCGGTGCCGAAACTATTCGTCTGGAGCAGAACTACCGCTCAACCAGCAACATTCTGAGTGCCGCCAACGCCCTGATTGAAAACAACAACGGGCGTCTGGGTAAAAAACTGTGGACTGATGGCGCGGACGGTGAGCCGATTTCCCTCTATTGCGCCTTTAACGAACTCGACGAAGCGCGTTTTGTGGTTAACCGCATCAAAACCTGGCAGGACAACGGCGGGGCGCTCGCTGAGTGCGCCATTCTCTACCGTAGCAACGCCCAGTCGCGTGTACTGGAAGAAGCCTTATTGCAGGCCAGTATGCCGTATCGTATTTATGGCGGTATGCGCTTCTTCGAACGTCAGGAAATCAAAGATGCGCTCTCGTATCTGCGCCTGATCGCCAACCGCAACGATGACGCGGCGTTTGAGCGCGTGGTCAATACGCCAACACGGGGTATTGGTGACCGGACGCTGGACGTGGTACGTCAGACATCGCGCGATCGCCAGTTAACACTCTGGCAGGCATGTCGTGAACTGTTGCAGGAAAAAGCCCTCGCCGGACGTGCTGCCAGCGCCTTACAGCGGTTTATGGAACTGATCGACGCCTTAGCGCAAGAAACCGCCGATATGCCGCTGCATGTACAGACTGACCGGGTAATTAAAGACTCCGGCCTGCGCACCATGTACGAGCAGGAGAAAGGCGAAAAAGGCCAGACGCGTATCGAAAACTTAGAGGAACTGGTGACGGCAACGCGCCAGTTCAGCTACAACGAAGAAGACGAAGATTTAATGCCGCTGCAGGCATTCCTCTCCCATGCGGCGCTGGAAGCGGGCGAAGGGCAGGCGGATACCTGGCAGGATGCGGTGCAGTTGATGACGCTACACTCGGCGAAAGGTCTGGAGTTTCCGCAGGTGTTTATCGTTGGTATGGAAGAGGGCATGTTCCCAAGCCAGATGTCGCTGGATGAAGGCGGGCGTCTGGAGGAAGAACGCCGTCTGGCCTACGTTGGCGTAACCCGCGCGATGCAGAAACTGACGCTGACCTACGCGGAAACCCGCCGTCTGTATGGCAAAGAAGTTTACCATCGCCCGTCGCGATTTATTGGCGAGCTGCCGGAAGAGTGTGTGGAAGAGGTGCGCCTGCGCGCCACGGTAAGCCGCCCGGTTAGCCATCAGCGTATGGGTACGCCGATGGTCGAGAACGACAGCGGCTACAAACTCGGCCAGCGCGTGCGCCACGCTAAGTTTGGTGAAGGCACTATCGTCAATATGGAAGGCAGCGGCGAACATAGCCGTTTGCAGGTGGCATTCCAGGGCCAGGGAATTAAATGGCTGGTGGCAGCTTACGCCCGGCTGGAGACGGTGTAATTTACGATCACGTTGCCGGATGCGGTGCTGCGCACCTTATCCGGCCTACGAGAATTGCACCCGGTAGGCCGGATAAGGCGTTTACGCCGCATCCGGCATCAGCACCATATTAAGTATCTGACACAAAACTATCATTCTAACCTTTCCGCTCGACGGAAATCATGGTGACAAAAGGATAGCGTTGCCACGGGATTGCCCCGCCTTTCATATACATATGTGAAATCGTGCCATCAAGATAAAGCAGCTGCTCTACGTCCAGTTTCGCTTTGGCATAGCAGGCAAAATCATAAAAATTTGTCGCCTGCTGGCTAAGTAAAAACACGGCGTTCCCTTGTTTATTAATCCCTACTCCATTACGAATTTTGCGCGAGGCAACATTCGGGTGAATACGTGTATTTATGACCCCGTTTTCTAACAACATTGGCCCTGACTGCACCGCAAACTGAATTTCTTTACTTGCTTTAAATTCATCCAGAAGAACGATGCCGAATTTATCTCCCGCGACATAAAACACGCCGCCAGGACGGATAAAGAAGTTCCCTTCCCCTGAGGCGAGATTTAGCGCCACCTTCTGCTGACCGTTTTCGATGTACAAACCAAGCGGCGCATAGCTTTCATCATAGATGCCGCCGTTCATCACCATCTGAACCTGATCCTGACTATTAACATCAGCCAGCAGCGAATGTAACGTTCCCCACGCTTCGCCATTGGCTTTTTGCCAGTACATTTTCACCCGTTCGGTTTGAGGATTAACGGTATACGCCTGCACGGTCAGCGTCGGATCAGAGAGTACGCAGTCATCAGCGGCAACAGCAAATAAGGGGAGTAAGACGAGGGCGGGTAAAATCCGTTTGAGATTCAAGGTGATCATTCCTTTACCAATGAGTAGCCGATGCGCCATTATAGGTCCTGGATGTGTGATTTTTTTATCCTGTTAACGACCTTGACGAGTACCAAAAAGCGCGAAGTTCAACTATTGTTCTGTGGTGTTCCGTTGCGTGTTGACGGCAAAATTTTGCTGGCGTAACATGCGCGCACGATCACTCTAAGAGGACATTCGCCTTGGACACACCCAGTAGATACTGGCTCACTATCCTGTCATCCAGGATCAACTCCTAAGGCTATCCCTTTTTGCTGATAGCCTTAGCGGTTGTCAGCGACCTCAATTTTTCCCGTCGCGCTGAGTCAGGCTGTTTAATGGTCTGAAACCCAATTTGTTTCTGTGTGCCCACCGAACTGTCCGATATTTTAAGCATTGGGAGTCCCGGTCATGCTGAGCGCATTTCAACTGGAAAATAACCGACTGACCCGGCTGGAAGTCGAAGAGTCACAACCCCTTGTAGATGCAGTATGGATTGATCTTGTCGAACCGGATGACGACGAGCGACTGCGCGTACAATCTGAACTTGGTCAGAGCCTGGCAACTCGCCCGGAACTGGAAGACATCGAAGCATCGGCGCGTTTCTTTGAAGACGATGACGGCCTGCATATTCACTCCTTCTTCTTCTTTGAAGATGCGGAAGATCACGCCGGTAACTCCACTGTGGCATTTACTATCCGCGATGGTCGCCTGTTTACCCTGCGTGAGCGTGAGCTGCCTGCATTCCGTCTGTATCGTATGCGCGCCCGTAGCCAGTCAATGGTTGACGGTAACGCCTACGAGCTGCTGCTGGATCTGTTCGAAACCAAAATCGAACAGTTAGCAGATGAAATTGAAAATATCTATAGCGACCTGGAGCAGTTGAGCCGGGTGATTATGGAAGGGCATCAGGGCGATGAGTACGACGAGGCGCTCTCCACGCTGGCGGAACTGGAAGATATCGGCTGGAAAGTTCGCCTGTGTCTGATGGATACCCAGCGCGCGCTCAACTTCCTGGTGCGCAAGGCGCGTTTACCTGGCGGGCAACTGGAGCAGGCGCGTGAAATTCTGCGAGATATCGAATCCCTGCTGCCGCATAACGAATCCCTGTTCCAGAAGGTAAACTTCCTGATGCAGGCGGCGATGGGCTTTATCAACATCGAGCAGAACCGCATCATCAAAATCTTCTCGGTGGTATCCGTCGTGTTCCTGCCGCCAACGCTGGTTGCTTCCAGCTACGGGATGAACTTTGAGTTTATGCCGGAACTGAAGTGGAGCTTCGGCTACCCAGGCGCGATTATCTTTATGATCCTCGCGGGCCTGGCACCATATCTGTACTTTAAGCGGAAGAACTGGTTGTAACTATACGATGTCGCTGTGAGTAAGTTAGTGTGCTGACAGCGACATTTTAGCCGAGGGAATCGCAGATAACATAATTGTTGTGAATAATATCCATGCCACGTTGAGTTGGACGCTTAATGAATCACAACTCACCCCTTCTATTACAGCATGAACAATAGAAAACAGTGTCAAACTCAATGAAATCAATACGAAATAGATTGCCTTACACCCAGTATCTCTTATTCTTTTAGCCCCAATATTAATGTTTATATATGTGTTGGCGATGACCAACACAAAACTCAACATCAGGTTGATATCATTCAGCGTTATTAATGTTATCCAGGATATTAAGGTATAAATAATAAATTTCAGGCGTGATAAACGTTCATCCCGTGATGGGTATAATATAGTTTCAATAAATGATTTAATCATTGTTATATTTTCGTTTATATAGGTAATTGTTTTAGTATATATTCATTTTTTTGAAAAGTAACTTTATATAATGTTCATCAGTTCTTATGTTGATAACGCTACAGTACTGGTTTAGGATGCGTGAGTTTCATTCAGAGCATGATATAGATTTAATTAAATATCATTAAATGCTATTTTTTTCTGTTAATAATATTTTTGGTGAATGGATTCCATATGGAAAATGGTAACTTTTGGCAGTTGTTCTTGGGTAAAGAACCTTACAGCAAAAAATCTGATTTTGTTAAGGCGTGGTTATTGTGGTGGGTTATTGCCATCTTCGTTCTATTTATTTTAAGCCTAACTACGACATTAAATTTAAGAAGTATAGGCGTAGGGTTAAGTTTTGGGTTTTGTCAAATCCTTGGTAGATATACAATGTCTCTAGGATGGAGTAAGTACTGGGGAGTTTTGGGTATATTTCCTGTAACAAACATTGTTCTTTTTCTTATCTTAATTTTTTTCAAAAAAAGATAGATAAGTCAGCGGGTAGGCTTTTTAAATGGCCTACCCACTTTAATGCTTAACTTTTTCGACGCTGCGTATAAATCGCATCCATCACAAAAATTGCCAGCGCCACCCAAATAAAGGCGAAAGTCACCATCTTATCGGCACCCGGTTTTTCACCATAAAACGTCACAGCCAGCAGGAACATCAGCGTCGGGCCAATATACTGGAAAAAGCCTAACGTTGAGAGACGCAGGCGCGTGGCGGCGGCGGTAAAACACAACAGCGGTACGGTAGTGACAATACCGGCGGCGATCAGCAGTAAATTTAGCGACATCGGGTTTTGCCCCATATGGCTGGTTGAGCTGTCGGCAATAGCAAACAGGTAAATCGCCGCCACGGGCAGCAACCACATGGTTTCAATTAACATGCCGGTTTGTGCTTCTACCGCAATCTTCTTGCGCACCAGGCCGTAGAAGGCAAAACTAAATGCCAGTCCCAGCGCGATGATTGGCAGCGAACCAAAAGTCCAGAGCTGGACCAGCACACCACAAATCGCCAGAATCACTGCCAGCCATTGCATCCGGCGGAATCGCTCGCCGAGGAAAATCATCCCCAGCAATATATTCACCAGTGGATTAATAAAGTATCCAAGGCTGGCCTCCAGCATATGGTGATTGTTCACTGCCCAGATAAACAGTAACCAGTTGCCACCAATTAGCACAGCAGAGACTGCCAGCATAAATATTTTCTTCGGCGTCTGAATCAGGGTTTTTAAATAGGACCACTGGCGGCTGATGCTCATCAACACCACCATAAAGAAAAACGACCAGATTACACGATGCGTCAGGATCTCATCAGCAGGTACGTAATAAATCAGTTTGAAGTACGCAGGTGCAATACCCCAAATAAAATAAGCGGCAAGAGCGAGTAATACGCCCTGCCGCGTTTGTTTTGTATCCATTGGAAAACTCATTTTTTGTTGTTAATTGCAGTTTACCTGCTCAGATGGCTGACAAAGTGCGCTTTGTTCATGCCTTACCCAACCTACAAAAGAATGCAAATTCAATACATTGCATTTCTCTGGTAGACCAGATAAGCGTAGCGCATCAGGCAATTTGCGTTTGTCATCAGTTTAAGCAGTTTACCTGCTGTTAGATTTTCAACCTACCATATAGGTGGCGGTAGCACTGGCAATATAAAGCTGTTCTTCATTGTGCAGTTCGACACGGGCGACGGCGACTTTATTACCCGCACGTAACAGGCTACTGGTGGCTGTAAAACGCTCACCCCTGCCTGGACGCAGATAATCGACGCGAAGATCTATGGTTCCCATCCGCGATAGCCGCTGACGCAGTTCATCTTCATTAATGGTTTCGTGACGCGTTAAAGTGCTGCCTACACATACCAGGCCAGCGGCGACATCCAGCGCCGACGCAATCACCCCGCCGTGCAAAATACTTTGCGCCCAGTTACCGACCATCATTGGCTGATTATTAAAGGCCAGCTGCGCAAATTCTTTTTCGTAACGCTCCAGTTCCATCCCCAATGCCCGGTTAAACGGCATGTGATAGACAAACATTTCACCCACTAATTTCAGGGCTTGTTCAGCGGTCAGTACGGCAGACATATCATCCTTACACTTCAATGGTTAATGAAATGTTGATTTTATGCTTCTTTGTTGTTGGTTTCTACTTTAGGAAGGGATAACTAACGGCAATTGAGTTAAGTATGTAGAATAGCCTGCAGAAATATTCATCTAATCAATAATTCGTCACGGAGAACATGACCGATGCGGACTCTTCTGGGCTGGTTGTTGCCTGTATATATGCTGCCGCTGGCGGTACATGCACAAGAGGCAACGGTGAAAGAGGTGCATGATGCGCCTGTTGTGCGCGGTAGTATTATCGCCAATATGTTGCAGGAACATGATAATCCTTTCACCCTTTATCCTTATGACACCAACTACATCATCTATACCCAGACCAGCGATCTGAATAAAGAAGCGATTGCCAGTTACGACTGGGCAGAAAACGCGCGTAAGGATGAAGTAAAGTTCCAGTTAAGTCTGGCGTTTCCGCTTTGGCGTGGGATTTTGGGAGCAAACTCTGTACTGGGTGCGTCTTACACCCAGAAATCCTGGTGGCAGCTTTCTAATAGCGAAGAGTCATCGCCGTTTCGTGAAACTAATTACGAACCGCAATTATTCCTCGGTTTTGCTACCGATTACCGCTTTGCTGGCTGGACACTGCGCGATGTGGAAATGGGCTACAACCACGATTCAAACGGGCGATCTGACCCGACGTCCCGTAGCTGGAACCGTATCTATACCCGCCTGATGGCAGAAAACGGCAACTGGCTGGTGGAAGTCAAACCGTGGTATGTAGTGGGTAATACAGACGATAACCCGGATATCACCAAATATATGGGGTACTACCAGCTTAAAATCGGCTACCACCTGGGTGATGCCGTATTGAGCGCGAAAGGACAGTACAACTGGAACACCGGTTACGGTGGTGCGGAGTTAGGCTTAAGTTACCCGATCACCAAACATGTGCGACTTTATACCCAAGTCTACAGCGGTTACGGCGAATCGCTCATCGACTATAACTTTAACCAGACCCGCGTCGGTGTGGGGGTTATGCTAAACGACTTGTTTTGATGAACGGTTGAGTGGTTGGCAAATCTGGAATCCAGCATCCAGTATTACCCTCTCAGAAACTAAAAGCATTGCAGTTTCTTGCGCAGGCGCTGAAAATAGCGCCTGTTTTTATTTCAGGCAATTGGGGTGAATGTGGCGCAGGCGGAAGTGTTGAATCTGGAGTTCGGAGCTAAACAGGTTTTACAAGAAACCTTTGGCTACCAACAGTTTCGCCCTGGTCAGGAAGAAATTATCGACACCGTACTTTCCGGTCGCGATTGCCTCGTCGTCATGCCAACTGGCGGCGGAAAATCCCTGTGCTATCAAATCCCTGCGTTGTTATTGAACGGTCTTACTGTCGTTGTTTCACCGCTAATTTCGTTGATGAAAGATCAGGTGGATCAACTGCAAGCCAACGGTGTGGCGGCGGCGTGCCTTAACTCGACGCAGAACCGCGAGCAGCAGCTTGAAGTGATGACAGGCTGCCGTACCGGGCAAATTCGCCTGCTATATATCGCGCCGGAACGCCTGATGCTGGATAACTTCCTTGAGCATCTGGCGCACTGGAATCCTGTCTTATTAGCCGTTGATGAAGCGCATTGTATTTCCCAATGGGGTCACGATTTCCGCCCGGAATATGCCGCGCTCGGCCAGTTGCGCCAGCGTTTCCCGACGCTGCCGTTTATGGCGCTAACCGCTACTGCCGATGACACCACCCGCCAGGATATCGTGCGCCTGCTGGGGCTTAACGATCCGCTGATTCAAATCAGTAGTTTTGACCGCCCGAATATTCGCTATATGTTGATGGAGAAGTTCAAACCGCTCGATCAACTGATGCGTTACGTGCAGGAACAACGCGGTAAGTCGGGGATTATTTACTGTAATAGTCGTGCGAAAGTAGAAGACACCGCCGCGCGCCTGCAAAGCAAGGGGATTAGCGCAGCGGCGTATCACGCAGGGCTGGAAAACGATGTCCGCGCCGACGTGCAGGAAAAATTTCAGCGCGATGACCTGCAAATTGTGGTGGCGACCGTGGCGTTCGGTATGGGCATCAACAAACCTAACGTCCGCTTCGTGGTGCATTTTGATATTCCGCGCAATATTGAATCCTACTATCAGGAAACAGGTCGCGCCGGGCGTGATGGCCTACCTGCGGAAGCAATGCTGTTTTACGATCCGGCAGATATGGCGTGGTTGCGCCGCTGTCTGGAAGAGAAGCCGCAGGGGCAGCTACAGGATATCGAGCGCCATAAACTCAATGCGATGGGGGCGTTTGCCGAAGCGCAAACTTGTCGTCGTCTGGTGCTGCTCAACTATTTTGGCGAAGGGCGTCAGGAACCGTGTGGGAACTGCGATATCTGCCTTGATCCGCCGAAACAGTACGACGGTTCAAACGATGCGCAGATTGCGCTTTCTACCATTGGTCGTGTGAATCAGCGGTTTGGTATGGGCTATGTGGTGGAAGTGATTCGCGGCGCTAATAATCAGCGTATCCGCGACTATGGCCATGACAAACTGAAAGTTTACGGCATGGGGCGTGATAAAAGTCATGAACACTGGGTGAGCGTGATCCGCCAACTGATTCACCTCGGTCTGGTGACGCAAAATATCGCCCAGCATTCTGCGCTACAACTGACAGAGGCCGCGCGTCCGGTGCTGCGTGGCGAATCCTCTTTGCAACTCGCCGTGCCGCGTATTGTGGCACTCAAACCGAAAGCGATGCAGAAATCCTTCGGCGGCAATTATGATCGCAAACTGTTCGCCAAATTACGCAAACTGCGTAAATCGATTGCCGATGAAAGCAATGTTCCGCCGTATGTGGTGTTTAACGATGCGACACTGATTGAGATGGCAGAGCAAATGCCGATCACCGCCAGCGAAATGTTGAGTGTAAACGGTGTCGGGATGCGCAAGCTGGAACGCTTTGGTAAACCGTTTATGACGCTGATCCGCGCTCATGTCGACGGCGATGACGAAGAGTAGTCAACGGCATAAAAAAGTGCCAGGATGAACACTCCGTAAACGTTTTCCCCGCGAGTCAAATGTATGTTGATGTTATTTCTCACCGTTGCCATGGTGCACATTGTGGCGCTTATGAGCCCCGGCCCCGATTTCTTTTTTGTCTCTCAGACCGCCGTTAGTCGTTCCCGTAAAGAAGCGATGATGGGCGTGCTGGGCATTACCTGCGGCGTAATGGTCTGGGCAGGAATCGCGCTGCTTGGCCTGCATCTGATTATCGAAAAAATGGCCTGGCTGCATACGCTAATTATGGTTGGCGGTGGTCTGTATCTTTGCTGGATGGGTTACCAGATGCTGCGCGGTGCGCTGAAAAAAGAGGCTGTTTCTGCGCCTGCGCCACAGGTTGAGTTGGCGAAAAGCGGGCGCAGTTTCCTGAAAGGCTTGCTGACCAATCTCGCCAATCCGAAAGCGATTATCTACTTTGGCTCGGTGTTCTCGCTGTTTGTTGGCGATAACGTCGGCACCACCGAACGCTGGGGCATTTTTGCGTTGATTATTATCGAAACGCTGGCGTGGTTTACCGTTGTTGCCAGCCTGTTTGCTCTACCGCAAATGCGCAGGGGTTATCAACGTCTGGCGAAGTGGATCGACGGTTTTGCCGGAGCGTTATTTGCCGGATTTGGCATTCATTTGATTATTTCGCGTTGATGCCAGACGCATCATCAGAGTTGGTCGGATAAGGCGTTTACGCCGCATCCGACATTATTTTCAGGCATGTCTTGCCGATGCCAACAGCGCCCCCACCAGCATAAATAGCGAGCCGAATATCTTATTCAGCGCCTTCATCTGCTTCGGCCCTTTAATCCAGAGAGCGATTCGTTGGGCGAGGGTGGCGTAACCGATCATCACAATAATATCGACCACAATAGTGGTGACGCCGAGCACAATATACTGCATCAGTTGCGGTTGCTGCGGCATGATGAATTGCGGAAATAGCGCCGCCAGAAACACAATACTTTTGGGATTAGTAAGATTCACAAACACTGACCGCTGGAACAGGTGGCGGCGCGATTGGGTAGGCGTCAGCGATTTAAGATCAATTGCACCAGCGGCGCGCCACTGCTGTATTCCCAGCCAAATCAGGTAAGCCGCGCCTGCCCACTTCAACACTTCAAAAGCAATAACCGAGCGGGAAAATAGTGTCCCCAAACCCACGCCAACCAGCACAATATGAATCGCCAGTCCGGTCTGAAGCCCTGCAATAGACGCCACCGCGCCGCGATAACCGTGGTTGAGCGAAGTGGTCATGGTGTTGATTGCGCCAGAGCCTGGCGAGAGGCTTAAAATGATCGATGTCAGTAAGTAGGCGAACCACCATTCAAAGGTCATGGGAATCTCCCGGATAGTCTATTTTTGTGCCACAATACGCTACTGTCGCAGCGTTGTGTCAGGCACGCTTAAAAAAACGATTTTACGTGGTTTAAGAGGCAGATTACCCGATGTTTCAGCAGCAAAAAGACTGGGAAACAAGAGAAAAAGCGTTTGCTGCTTTTACGATGGGGCCACTGACTGACTTCTGGCGTCAGCGGGACGAAGCAGAGTTTATCGGCGTGGATGACATTCCGGTGCGTTTTGTCCGCTTTCGCGCTCAACAACATGATCGGGTGGTCGTCATTTGTCCGGGGCGTATTGAGAGCTATGTAAAGTATGCGGAGCTGGCCTACGACCTGTTCCATCTGGGGTTTGATGTGTTAATCATCGACCATCGCGGTCAGGGGCGTTCCGGTCGGCTGTTAGCCGATCCGCATCTTGGTCATGTTAATCGCTTTAATGATTATGTTGATGATCTGGCGGCGTTCTGGCAACAAGAAGTTCAGCCTGGTCCGTGGCGTAAACGCTATATACTGGCGCACTCGATGGGCGGTGCAATCTCCACGCTGTTTCTGCAACGTCACCCTGGTGTGTGCGATGCCATTGCGCTAACTGCGCCAATGTTTGGGATTGTGATTCGTATGCCATCATTTATGGCGCGGCAGATCCTTAACTGGGCAGAAGCGCATCCACGTTTTCGTGATGGCTATGCGATTGGCACCGGGCGCTGGCGCGCGCTGCCGTTTACCATCAATGTACTGACCCACAGCAGGCAACGATATCGACGTAATTTACGTTTCTATGCTGATGACCCAACGATTCGCGTCGGTGGGCCGACCTACCATTGGGTACGCGAAAGTATTCTGGCCGGCGAACAGGTGTTAGCCGGTGCGGGTGATGACGCCACGCCAACGCTTCTCTTGCAGGCTGAAGAGGAACGCGTGGTGGATAACCGTATGCACGACCGTTTTTGTGAACTCCGCGCCACAGCGGGTCATCCTGTAGAAGGGGAGCGACCGCTGGTAATTAAAGGTGCGTACCATGAGATCCTTTTTGAAAAGGACGCAATGCGCTCAGTCGCGCTCCACGCCATCGTTGAATTTTTCAACCGGCATAACTCACCCAGCGGAAATCGCTCTATAGAGGTTTAAATTTCTTATGTATCAGGTTGTTGCGTCTGATTTAGATGGTACGTTACTTTCTCCCGACCATACGTTATCCCCTTACGCCAAAGAAACCCTGAAACTGCTCACCGCGCGTGGCATCAACTTTGTGTTTGCGACGGGTCGCCACCACGTCGACGTGGGGCAAATTCGCGATAATCTGGAGATTAAGTCTTACATGATTACCTCCAATGGCGCGCGCGTGCACGATCTGGATGGCAATCTGATTTTCGCGCATAACCTGGATCATGACATTGCCAGCGACCTGTTTGGCGTGGTCAACGACAACCCGGACATCATTACTAATGTTTATCGTGATGATGAATGGTTTATGAATCGCCACCGTCCGGAGGAGATGCGCTTTTTTAAAGAAGCAGTATTTAAATATGCGCTGTATGAGCCGGGTTTGCTGGAGCCGGAAGGCGTCAGCAAAGTGTTCTTCACCTGCGACTCCCATGAAAAATTGTTACCGCTGGAGCAAGCAATCAATGCTCGCTGGGGCGATCGCGTCAACGTCAGTTTCTCTACTTTGACTTGTCTGGAAGTGATGGCTGGCGGCGTTTCTAAAGGTCATGCGCTGGAAGCGGTGGCGAAGAAATTGGGCTACAGTCTGAAGGATTGCATTGCGTTTGGTGACGGGATGAACGACGCCGAAATGCTGTCGATGGCGGGGAAAGGCTGCATTATGGGCAGTGCGCACCAGCGCCTGAAAGATCTGCATCCGGAGCTGGAAGTGATTGGCACTAACGCCGAAGACGCGGTGCCGCATTATCTGCGTAAGCTCTATTTATCGTAATCGTTCTTTATTTGGTCAGTTGTCAACCTAATAATTCGCTACAATGGATACTCGTTAATCAAAGAGTTTTCCATTGTGGCGCTACTTATCATCACCACGATTCTGTGGGCCTTCTCCTTTAGCTTTTATGGCGAGTACCTTGCGGGGCACGTCGACAGCTATTTTTCGGTGCTGGTACGCGTTGGGCTGGCGGCGCTCGTTTTCCTGCCGTTCCTGCGTACCCGTGGCAATAGCCTGAAAACCATTGGCCTGTATATGCTGGTGGGCGCGATGCAGCTTGGCATTATGTATATGCTCAGTTTTCGTGCCTATCTCTACCTGACGGTCTCTGAACTGCTGCTGTTTACCGTGCTGACGCCGCTCTACATCACGCTGATTTATGACATTATGAGCAGACGTCGTCTGCGCTGGGGTTATGCGTTCAGCGCGTTACTGGCGGTGATTGGTGCCGGAATTATTCGTTACGATCAGGTCACTGACCATTTCTGGACTGGCCTGCTGCTGGTGCAACTCTCCAATATCACTTTCGCGATTGGCATGGTGGGTTACAAACGCCTGATGGAAACTCGCCCGATGCCGCAGCATAACGCCTTTGCGTGGTTCTATCTTGGCGCGTTCCTGGTGGCGGTGGTTGCATGGTTCTTGCTGGGAAATGCGCAGAAAATGCCGCAAACCACGTTGCAATGGGGCATTCTGGTGTTTCTTGGCGTGGTGGCTTCCGGGATTGGCTACTTTATGTGGAACTACGGCGCGACGCAGGTGGACGCCGGAACGCTGGGCATTATGAATAATATGCACGTTCCGGCAGGGCTGCTGGTTAACCTGGCTATCTGGCACCAACAGCCGCACTGGCCAACATTTATTACAGGCGCGCTGGTGATCCTGGCCTCACTGTGGGTGCATCGTAAGTGGGTCGCTCCGCGCTCTTCACAAACGGCAGATGATCGCAGGCGTGATTGCGCGCTGAGCGAATAAACGCTTCCGTAACTGGCTGACGCTGCTCTCCATCGCGCACGGCGGCGTACAGTCGGCTCCACAGGCCTTCGCCCAGGGTTTTGGTCACCACCAGACCCTGGCGCTCAAAACTCTCCACCACCCAATGCGGCAGAGCGGCAATACCCATCCGCGCGGCAACCATCTGAATCAACAATAAGGTGTTATCGACGCTTTTCAGTGACGGGCTGACGCCTGCCGGCTGAAGAAAATGGCGCCAGACATCCAGTCGGCTGCGCTGCACCGGATAAATCAGCAGCGTTTCGCTGGCGAGATCTTCCGGTGTGATTCGCGTTTTCGCCGCCAGTGGGTGGTCAGGTGCTAACACCAGACGCACCTCATAATCGAACATCGGCGAATAATGCAGGCCACTGCGCGGCAGAATATCGGAGGTCATCACCAGATCCAGCTCGCCCTGCTGCAACGCGGGCTGCGGGTCAAACGTCACGCCCGATTTAAAATCCATCTCGACCTGCGGCCAGTTCTTATGGAAATTTTCTAACGCAGGCGTCAGCCACTGAATACAGCTATGGCACTCAATGGCAATACGCAGGCGCGTTTGCTGCGGTTCATTGCAGGCTTGCAGTGCCTGACTGATTTGCGGCAGTACCTGGTTTGCCAGTTGCAACAGGATTTCTCCCTGCGGCGTAAAACGTAGCGGCTGGCTTTTACGCACAAATAGCCGGAAGCCAAGGCGTTGTTCCAGATCGCTAAACTGGTGAGACAGGGCGGATTGCGTCTGATGCAACGTCGCCGCAGCGGCTGCGAGCGAGCCGCAATTCCGCAACGCTTGTAGCGTTTTCAGGTGTTTTACTTCGATCATGAAAGTCCTTCACTTCGGCATGAATAATTTGCGCTTGAGGAATATACAGTAACCGCCAATTATGGATGTGTAAACATCTGGACGGCTAAATACTAAAAATTCCATAAGGGGCATATAATGACAATTCTTAATCACACCCTCGGTTTCCCTCGCGTTGGCCTGCGTCGCGAGCTGAAAAAAGCGCAAGAAAGTTATTGGGCGGGGAACTCCACGCGTGAAGAATTACTGGCAGTAGGGCGTGAATTGCGTGCTCGTCACTGGGATCAACAAAAGCAGGCAGGTATCGACCTGCTGCCGGTGGGCGATTTTGCCTGGTACGATCATGTTCTGACCACCAGCCTGCTGCTGGGTAACGTTCCGGCGCGTCATCAGAATAAAGACGGTTCGGTGGATATCGACACTCTGTTCCGTATTGGTCGCGGTCGTGCGCCAACAGGTGAACCTGCGGCGGCGGCAGAAATGACCAAATGGTTTAACACCAACTATCACTACATGGTGCCGGAATTCGTTAAAGGCCAACAGTTCAAACTGACCTGGACGCAGCTGCTGGATGAAGTAGACGAGGCGCTGGCGTTGGGTCACAAGGTGAAACCTGTGCTTCTGGGGCCGGTTACCTATCTGTGGCTGGGTAAGGTGAAAGGTGAACAGTTTGACCGCCTGAGCCTGCTGAACGACATTCTGCCGGTTTATCAGCAGGTTCTGGCAGAACTGGCCAAACGTGGTATTGAGTGGGTACAGATTGATGAACCGGCGCTGGTGCTGGAACTGCCGCAGGCGTGGCTGGATGCGTATAAACCTGCTTACGATGCACTCCAGGGGCAGGTGAAACTGCTGCTGACCACCTATTTTGAAGGTGTAACGCCAAACCTCGACACGATTACTGCGCTGCCTGTTCAGGGTCTACATGTCGACCTCGTTCATGGCAAAGATGACGTAGCAGAACTGCACAAGCGCCTGCCTTCTGACTGGCTGCTGTCTGCCGGACTGGTCAATGGTCGTAACGTCTGGCGCGCCGATCTCACCGAGAAATATGCGCAAATTAAGGACATTGTCGGCAAACGTGATTTGTGGGTGGCATCTTCCTGCTCGCTGCTGCATAGCCCTATCGACCTGAGCGTGGAAACGCGTCTTGATGTAGAAGTGAAAAGCTGGTTTGCCTTCGCTCTGCAAAAATGCCATGAACTGGCGCTGCTGCGCGATGCGCTGAACAGTGGTGACACGGCAGCTCTGGCAGAGTGGAGTGCCCCGATTCAGGCGCGTCGTCACTCAACCCGTGTGCATAACCCGGCGGTAGAAAAACGACTGGCGGCGATCACCGCCCAGGACAGCCAGCGTGCGAACGTTTATGAAGTGCGTGCTGAAGCCCAGCGTGCGCGTTTTAAACTGCCAGCCTGGCCGACCACCACGATTGGTTCCTTCCCGCAAACCACGGAAATTCGTACCCTGCGTCTGGATTTCAAAAAGGGTAATCTCGACGCCAACAACTACCGCACGGGTATTGCGGAACATATCAAACAGGCCATTGTTGAGCAGGAACGTTTAGGTCTGGATGTGCTGGTGCACGGTGAAGCCGAGCGTAACGACATGGTGGAATACTTTGGTGAACACCTCGACGGTTTTGTCTTTACGCAAAACGGTTGGGTACAGAGCTACGGTTCCCGCTGCGTTAAACCGCCGATTGTCATTGGTGACGTTAGCCGTCCGGCGCCGATCACCGTTGAGTGGGCGAAGTATGCACAATCGCTGACCGACAAACCAGTGAAAGGGATGCTGACTGGCCCGGTGACCATTCTCTGCTGGTCGTTCCCGCGCGAAGATGTCAGCCGTGAAACCATCGCCAAACAGATTGCGCTGGCGCTGCGTGATGAAGTAGCCGATCTGGAAGCCGCTGGAATTGGCATCATCCAGATTGATGAACCGGCGCTGCGTGAAGGTTTACCGCTGCGTCGCAGCGACTGGGACGCCTATCTCCAGTGGGGCGTGGAAGCTTTCCGTATCAACGCCGCCGTGGCGAAGGATGAAACGCAGATCCACACTCACATGTGTTATTGCGAGTTCAACGACATCATGGATTCGATTGCGGCGCTGGATGCTGACGTCATCACTATCGAAACCTCGCGTTCCGACATGGAGTTGCTGGAGTCATTCGAAGAGTTTGATTATCCGAATGAAATCGGTCCAGGCGTCTATGACATTCACTCGCCAAACGTACCGAGCGTGGAATGGATTGAAGCCCTGCTGAAGAAAGCGGCAAAACGCATTCCGGCAGAGCGCCTGTGGGTCAACCCGGACTGCGGCCTGAAAACGCGCGGCTGGCCAGAAACCCGCGCGGCACTGGCGAACATGGTGCAGGCGGCACAGAATTTGCGTCGGGGATAAACTCCAAACCGGGTGGTAATACCACCCGGTCTTTTCTCATTACAGCGACTTCTTCCCACCATACTGCTTAAACCATTCCAGCATACGCTGCCAACCGTCTTTCGCAGACTCGGCATGATAGCTCGGGCGATAATCGGCGTTAAATGCATGACCGGCATCCGGGTACACGATAATCTCCGCTTTCGCGTTTGCTGCCCGCAGCGCCTGGCGCATGGTTTCAACGCTCTCCTGCGGAATGCTGTTATCCTGACCACCATATAAGCCGAGAACCGGCGCGTTAAGATCGGTTGCGATATCAACAGGTTGTTTCGGTGAATTCAGCGACTTATCGCCTGTCAGCTTGCCGTACCACGCCACCGCCGCTTTCAATTGCGGGTTATGCGCGGCATATAGCCAGGTGATACGCCCGCCCCAGCAAAATCCGGTAATCATTAAGCGATGGACGTCGCCGCCGTTGCGGGACGCCCAACTGGCAACATGATCGAGATCGGCCAGCACCTGTGAGTCAGGCACTTTTGCTACCAGACCGCTGAGCAACGTGGGAATATCGGCGAAATCATTAGGATCGCCTTCGCGGAAGTAGAGTTCTGGTGCGATAGCCAGATACCCCTCCAGCGCCAGACGGCGACAAATGTCACGGATATGTTCATGCACGCCAAAAATTTCCTGCACTACAATGACCACTGGTAGTGGGCCATCGCTCTGTTTTGGACGGGCATGATAAGCAGGCATGTTATCCCCTTGTGAAGGGATAGAGGTGAACCCTGCCACAATCGCATCGTCCGGAGTCTGAACGATGGTCGAGGCGAGGGGGGATGCAGCAGGTGCAAATCCAGAGTGTTGTGTTGTTGTCATGGTATTCTCCGTACCCTTATAAAAATTTTGCGCAATGTTAACTATAGTCAGCGTGCAACAATTCACATTGCCTCAAATGGCTCATCTTTTAAGCGGCCTTACTGACTTAAGAGTAAATTATGTGATTTAAGTCACTTTTGATGAGTAAATGTATGCAACACATTTGTATCATAGTGATGACTATCACGAAAAAATCTTAATCCCTTCGGTAAAGTACCTTTTTGCTTCTTCTGACTAAACCGATTCACAGAGGAGTTGTATATGTCCAAGTCTGATGTTTTTCATCTCGGCCTCACTAAAAACGATTTACAAGGGGCTACGCTTGCCATCGTCCCTGGCGACCCGGATCGTGTGGAAAAGATCGCCGCGCTGATGGATAAGCCGGTTAAGCTGGCATCTCACCGCGAATTCACCACCTGGCGTGCAGAGCTGGATGGTAAACCTGTTATTGTCTGCTCTACCGGTATCGGCGGCCCGTCTACTTCTATTGCCGTTGAAGAACTGGCACAGCTGGGCATTCGCACCTTCCTGCGTATCGGTACAACTGGCGCTATTCAGCCGCATATTAATGTTGGTGATGTACTGGTTACCACGGCGTCTGTTCGTCTGGATGGCGCGAGCCTGCACTTCGCACCGCTGGAGTTCCCGGCTGTCGCTGATTTCGAATGTACGACTGCGCTGGTTGAAGCAGCGAAATCCATTGGCGCGACGACTCACGTTGGCGTGACTGCTTCTTCTGATACCTTCTATCCAGGTCAGGAACGTTACGATACTTACTCTGGTCGCGTAGTCCGTCACTTTAAAGGTTCTATGGAAGAGTGGCAGGCGATGGGCGTGATGAACTATGAAATGGAATCTGCGACTCTGCTGACCATGTGTGCAAGCCAGGGCCTGCGTGCTGGTATGGTGGCGGGCGTTATCGTTAACCGTACCCAGCAAGAGATCCCGAATGCTGAGACGATGAAACAAACTGAAAGCCATGCGGTGAAAATCGTGGTGGAAGCGGCGCGCCGTCTGTTGTAATTCTCTTCTCCTGTCTGAAGGCCGACGCGTTCGGCCTTTTGTATTTTTGCGTAGCGCCTCGCAGGAAATGCCTTTCCAACTGGACGTTTGTACAGCACAATTCTATTTTGTGCGGGTAAGTTGTTGCGTCAGGAGGCTTTGTGGATTTCTCAATCATTGTTTATGCCATTATTGCGCTGGTCAGTGTGGCCATCGGCTGGCTGTTTGCCAGTTATCAGCACGCGCAGCAAAAAGCCGAGCAATTAGCTGAACGTGAAGAGATGGTCGCGGAGTTAAGCGCGGCAAAACAACAAATTACCCAAAGCGAGCACTGGCGCGCAGAGTGTGAATTGCTCAATAACGAAGTGCGCAGCCTGCAAAGTATTAACACCTCTCTGGAGGCTGATCTGCGTGAAGTGACCACGCGGATGGAGGCCGCACAGCAACACGCTGACGATAAAATTCGCCAGATGATTAACAGCGAGCAGCGTTTGAGCGAGCAATTTGAAAACCTCGCCAACCGTATTTTTGAGCACAGCAATCGCCGGGTTGATGAGCAAAACCGTCAGAGCCTGAACAGCCTGTTGTCGCCGCTGCGTGAACAACTGGACGGTTTTCGCCGTCAGGTTCAGGACAGCTTCGGTAAAGAAGCACAAGAACGCCATACCCTGACCCACGAAATTCGCAATCTCCAGCAGCTCAACGCGCAAATGGCCCAGGAGGCAATCAACCTGACGCGTGCGCTGAAAGGTGACAATAAAACCCAGGGCAACTGGGGCGAAGTGGTATTGACGCGCGTGCTGGAGGCTTCCGGTCTGCGCGAAGGGTATGAATATGAAACCCAGGTCAGCATCGAAAATGACGCCCGCTCGCGGATGCAGCCGGATGTCATCGTGCGGCTACCGCAGGGGAAAGATGTGGTGATCGACGCCAAAATGACGCTGGTCGCCTATGAACGCTACTTCAATGCAGAAGACGACTACACTCGCGAAAGCGCATTGCAGGAGCATATCGCGTCGGTACGTAACCATATCCGCTTGCTGGGGCGTAAAGATTATCAACAGCTACCAGGGCTAAGAACGCTGGATTACGTGCTGATGTTTATCCCCGTCGAACCTGCGTTTTTACTGGCGCTTGATCGCCAGCCGGAGCTGATAACAGAAGCGTTGAAAAACAATATCATGCTGGTTAGCCCGACCACGCTGCTGGTGGCGTTGCGTACTATCGCCAACCTGTGGCGTTATGAGCATCAAAGTCGCAACGCCCAGCAAATCGCCGATCGCGCCAGCAAGCTGTACGACAAGATGCGTTTGTTTGTCGATGATATGTCAGCGATCGGTCAAAGTCTGGACAAAGCGCAGGATAACTATCGTCAGGCAATGAAAAAACTCTCTTCAGGTCGCGGAAATGTGCTGGCGCAGGCAGAAGCGTTTCGCGGTTTAGGGGTAGAAATTAAACGCGAGATTAATCCGGATTTGGCTGAACAGGCGGTGAGTCAGGATGAAGAGTATCGACTGCGGTCGGTTCCGGGGCAGCCGAATGATGAAGCTTATCAACGCGATGATGAATATAATCAGCAGTCGCGCTAGCCCATTGGGGGTAGTTACGCCGGGTAGAAATCTAGGGCATCGACGCCCAATCTGTTACACTTCTGGAACAATTTTTTGATGAGCAGGCATTGAGATGGTGGATAAGTCACAAGAAACGACGCACTTTGGTTTTCAGACCGTCGCGAAAGAGCAAAAAGCGGATATGGTCGCCCACGTTTTCCATTCCGTGGCATCGAAATACGATGTCATGAATGATTTGATGTCATTTGGTATTCATCGTTTGTGGAAGCGATTCACGATCGATTGCAGCGGCGTACGCCGTGGGCAAACTGTGCTGGATCTGGCTGGCGGCACCGGCGACCTGACAGCGAAATTCTCCCGCCTGGTCGGTGAAACTGGCAAGGTAGTCCTCGCCGATATCAATGAATCCATGCTCAAAATGGGGCGCGAGAAACTGCGTAATATCGGCGTGATTGGCAACGTTGAGTATGTTCAGGCGAACGCCGAGGCGCTGCCGTTCCCGGATAACACCTTTGATTGCATCACCATTTCGTTTGGTCTGCGTAACGTCACCGATAAAGATAAAGCACTGCGTTCAATGTATCGCGTGCTGAAACCCGGCGGCCGCCTGCTGGTGCTTGAGTTCTCGAAACCGATTATCGAACCATTAAGCAAAGCTTATGACGCTTACTCCTTCCATGTTCTGCCGCGTATTGGCTCGCTGGTCGCGAATGACGCCGACAGCTACCGTTATCTGGCTGAATCCATCCGTATGCATCCCGATCAGGATACTCTGAAAGCCATGATGCAAGATGCCGGATTCGAAAGTGTCGATTATTACAACCTGACGGCTGGCGTTGTGGCGCTGCATCGTGGTTATAAGTTCTGACAGGAGACCGGAAATGCCTTTTAAACCTTTAGTGACGGCAGGAATCGAAAGTCTGCTCAACACCTTCCTGTATCGCTCACCCGCGCTGAAAACCGCCCGGTCGCGTCTGCTGGGCAAAGTGCTGCGCGTGGAGGTAAAAGGCTTTTCGACGTCATTGATTCTGGTGTTCAGCGAACGCCAGGTTGATGTACTGGGCGAATGGGCAGGCGATGCTGACTGCACCGTTATCGCCTACGCCAGTGTGTTGCCGAAACTTCGCGATCGCCAGCAGCTTGCTGCACTGATTCGCAGTGGTGAGCTGGAAGTGCAGGGCGATATTCAGGTGGTGCAAAACTTTGTTGCGCTGGCAGATCTGGCGGAGTTCGACCCTGCTGAACTGCTGGCACCTTATACGGGTGATATCGCCGCCGAAGGCATCAGCAAAGCCCTGCGTGGTGGCGTGAAGTTCCTGCATCACGGTATTAAACGCCAGCAACGCTACGTGGCTGAAGCCATTACTGAAGAGTGGCGTATGGCACCTGGTCCGCTTGAAGTGGCCTGGTTTGCGGAAGAGACATCCGCCGTTGAGCGTGCTGTCGATGCGCTAACCAAACGGCTGGAAAAACTGGAGGCAGTTTAATGACGCCAGGTGAAGTACGGCGCCTGTATTTCATCATTCGCACTTTTTTAAGTTACGGACTTGATGAACTAATCCCTAAAATGCGTATCACTTTGCCGTTGCGGTTATGGCGATACTCGTTATTCTGGATGCCGAATCGGCATAAAGACAAACCATTAGGTGAACGACTGCGACTGGCGCTGCAAGAACTGGGTCCGGTATGGATCAAGTTTGGACAGATGCTATCGACCCGCCGTGACCTTTTTCCGCCGCATATTGCTGACCAACTGGCGCTCTTGCAGGATAAAGTCGCGCCTTTTGACGGCGAACTGGCGAAAGCACAAATTGAAGCGGCTATGGGCGGTCTGCCGGTGGAAGCGTGGTTTGATGATTTTGACATTAAGCCGCTGGCATCGGCTTCCGTTGCACAGGTACATACTGCGCGGCTGAAATCGAATGGCAAAGAGGTGGTGATTAAAGTCATTCGCCCGGATATTTTGCCGGTCATAAAAGCGGATCTGAAACTCATCTATCGTCTGGCGCGTTGGGTGCCGCGTTTACTGCCGGATGGTCGCCGTCTGCGTCCAACCGAAGTGGTACGCGAGTACGAAAAGACGTTGATTGATGAACTGAATTTGCTGCGGGAATCTGCCAACGCCATTCAGCTTCGGCGTAATTTCGAAAATAGCCCAATGCTCTACATCCCGGAGGTTTACCCTGACTATTGCAGTGAAGGGATGATGGTGATGGAGCGCATTTACGGCATTCCGGTGTCTGATGTTGCGGCGCTGGAGAAAAACGGCACCAACATGAAATTGCTGGCAGAACGCGGCGTGCAGGTGTTCTTCACTCAGGTCTTTCGCGACAGCTTTTTCCATGCCGATATGCACCCTGGCAATATCTTCGTAAGCTATGAACACCCGGAAAACCCGAAATATATCGGCATTGATTGCGGGATTGTTGGCTCGCTAAACAAAGAAGATAAACGCTATCTGGCAGAAAACTTTATCGCCTTCTTTAACCGCGATTATCGCAAAGTGGCAGAGCTGCACGTTGATTCTGGCTGGATGCCGCCAGATACCAACGTTGAAGAGTTCGAATTTGCTATTCGTACTGTCTGTGAACCAATCTTTGAGAAACCCCTGGCCGAAATTTCGTTTGGACATGTGCTGTTAAATCTGTTTAATACGGCGCGTCGCTTCAATATGGAAGTACAGCCGCAACTGGTGTTACTCCAGAAAACCTTGCTCTACATCGAAGGGGTAGGACGCCAGCTTTATCCGCAGCTCGATTTATGGAAAACGGCGAAGCCTTTCCTGGAGTCGTGGATTAAAGATCAGGTCGGTATTCCTGCGCTGGTGAGAGCATTTAAAGAAAAAGCGCCGTTCTGGGTCGAAAAAATGCCAGAACTGCCTGAACTGGTTTACGACAGTTTGCGCCAGGGCAAGTATTTACAGCACAGTGTTGATAAGATTGCCCGCGAGCTTCAGTCAAATCATGTACGTCAGGGACAATCGCGTTATTTTCTTGGAATTGGCGCGACGTTAGTATTAAGCGGCACATTCTTGTTGGTCAACCGACCTGAATGGGGGCTGATGCCCGGCTGGTTAATGGCAGGTGGTTTGATCGCCTGGTTTGTCGGTTGGCGCAAAACACGCTGATTTTTTCATCGCTCAAGGCGGGCCGTGTAACGTATAATGCGGCCTTGTTTAATCATCATCTACCACAGAGGAACATGTATGGGTGGTATCAGTATTTGGCAGTTATTGATTATTGCCGTCATCGTTGTACTGCTTTTTGGCACCAAAAAGCTCGGCTCCATCGGTTCCGATCTTGGTGCGTCGATCAAAGGCTTTAAAAAAGCAATGAGCGATGATGAACCAAAGCAGGATAAAACCAGTCAGGATGCTGATTTTACTGCGAAAACTATCGCCGATAAGCAGGCGGATACGAATCAGGAACAGGCTAAAACAGAAGACGCAAAGCGCCACGATAAAGAGCAGGTGTAATCCGTGTTTGATATCGGTTTTAGCGAACTGCTATTGGTGTTCATCATCGGCCTCGTCGTTCTGGGGCCGCAACGACTGCCTGTGGCGGTAAAAACGGTAGCGGGCTGGATTCGCGCGTTGCGTTCACTGGCGACAACGGTGCAGAACGAACTGACTCAGGAGTTAAAACTCCAGGAGTTTCAGGACAGCCTGAAAAAGGTTGAAAAGGCAAGCCTGACCAACCTGACGCCTGAACTGAAAGCGTCAATGGATGAACTACGCCAGGCTGCGGAATCGATGAAGCGTTCCTATGTTGCAAACGATCCTGAAAAGGCGAGCGATGAAGCGCACACCATCCATAACCCGGTGGTGAAAGATAATGAAGCTGCGCATGAAGGCGTAACGCCTGCCGCTGCACAAACGCAGGCCAGTTCGCCGGAACAGAAGCCAGAAACCACGCCAGAGCCGGTGGTAAAACCTGCTGCGGACGCTGAACCAAAAACCGCTGCACCTTCCCCTTCGTCGAGTGATAAACCGTAAACATGTCTGTAGAAGATACTCAACCGCTTATCACGCATCTGATTGAGCTGCGTAAGCGTCTGCTGAACTGCATTATCGCGGTGATCGTGATATTTCTGTGCCTGGTCTATTTCGCCAATGATATCTATCACCTGGTATCCGCGCCGTTGATCAAGCAATTGCCGCAAGGTTCAACGATGATCGCCACCGATGTGGCCTCGCCGTTCTTTACGCCGATCAAGCTGACCTTTATGGTGTCGCTGATTCTGTCAGCGCCAGTGATTCTCTATCAGGTGTGGGCGTTTATCGCCCCGGCGTTGTATAAGCACGAACGTCGCCTGGTGGTGCCCCTGCTGGTTTCCAGCTCTCTGCTGTTTTATATCGGCATGGCGTTCGCTTACTTCGTGGTCTTTCCGCTGGCATTTGGCTTCCTCGCCAATACTGCGCCGGAAGGGGTACAGGTATCCACCGACATCGCCAGCTACTTAAGCTTCGTTATGGCGTTGTTTATGGCGTTTGGTGTTTCGTTTGAAGTGCCGGTTGCCATTGTGCTGCTGTGCTGGATGGGGATCACCTCGCCAGAAGACTTACGCAAAAAACGCCCGTATGTGCTGGTTGGCGCATTCGTCGTCGGGATGCTGCTGACGCCGCCGGATGTCTTCTCGCAAACGCTGTTGGCGATTCCGATGTACTGCCTGTTTGAAATCGGTGTCTTCTTCTCACGCTTTTACGTTGGTAAAGGCCGAAACCGGGAAGAAGAAAACGACGCTGAAAGCGAAAAAACTGAAGAATAAATTCAACCGCCCGTCAGGGCGGTTGTCATATGGAGTGCAGGATGTTTGATATCGGCGTTAATTTGACCAGTTCGCAATTTGCGAAAGACCGTGATGATGTTGTAGAGCGCGCTTTTGGCGCGGGAGTTGATGGGCTACTTATCACCGGCACTAACCTGCGCGAAAGCCAGCAGGCGCAAAAACTGGCGCGTCAGTATCCACGCTGTTGGTCAACGGCGGGCGTGCATCCTCATGACAGCAGCCAGTGGCAAGCTGAGACTGAAGAAGAGATTATTGAGCTGGCCGCGCTGCCAGAAGTGGTGGCAATTGGTGAGTGTGGGCTCGACTTTAACCGCAACTTTTCTACGCCGGAAGAGCAGGAACGTGCTTTTGTTGCCCAGCTACGTATTGCCGCAGAATTAAACATGCCGGTATTTATGCACTGTCGCGATGCCCACGAGCGGTTTATGACATTGCTGGAGCCGTGGCTGGATAAACTTCCTGGTGCGGTTCTTCATTGCTTTACCGGCACACGCGAAGAGATGCAGGCGTGCGTGGCGCGTGGAATTTATATCGGCATTACAGGTTGGGTTTGCGATGAACGACGAGGGCAGGAATTGCGTGATCTGTTGCCACTTATTCCTGCGGAGAAATTGCTGATCGAAACCGATGCGCCGTATTTGCTCCCGCGCGATCTCACGCCAAAGCCATCGTCACGGCGTAACGAGCCTGCGTATCTGCCCCATATTCTGCAACGTATTGCATACTGGCGAGGGGAGGATGCTGCGTGGCTGGCGGCTACCACAGATGCGAATGTCAAAACACTGTTTGGGATTGCGTTCTAGAGTTTGCGGAACTCGGTGTTCTTCACGCTGTGCTTAATTTCTTTATTGATAAGATTAAGCAATAGCATGGAGCGTGCCTCGCCGTCAGGCTCGGTGAAAATGGCCTGAAAACCTTCGAATGCGCCTTCGGTAATAATCACCTTATCACCTGGGTATGGTGTTGCCGGATCGACAATGTTTTCCGGTTTATACACCGACAGCTGATGAATCACTGCCGATGGGACTATCGCTGGCGATGCACCAAAGCGCACGAAGTGGCTGACGCCACGTGTAGCGTTGATGGTAGTGGTATGAATCACTTCTGGATCAAATTCCACAAACAGGTAGTTGGGGAACAACGGCTCACTGACTGCGGTACGTTTGCCACGCACGATTTTTTCCAGGGTGATCATCGGCGCCAGGCAATTAACGGCCTGTCTTTCGAGGTGTTCCTGGGCACGTTGAAGTTGCCCGCGCTTGCAGTACAGTAAATACCAGGATTGCATAATGACTCTTATCCGTTTAATCGGGGCGCAAGAATAGCAAAAGCGATGCGTTAAGTTAATTATATTCCCCGGTTTGCGTTATAGCGCCTGAGTTCACGCTAATTTAACAAATTTACAGCATCGCGAAGATGAACGCCGTATAATGGGCGCAGATTAAGAGGCTACAATGGACGCCATGAAATATAACGATTTACGCGACTTCTTGACGCTGCTTGAACAGCAGGGTGAGCTAAAACGTATCACGCTCCCGGTGGATCCGCATCTGGAAATCACTGAAATTGCTGACCGCACTTTGCGCGCCGGTGGGCCTGCGCTGTTGTTCGAAAACCCTAAAGGGTACTCAATGCCGGTGCTGTGTAACCTGTTCGGTACGCCTAAGCGTGTAGCGATGGGCATGGGGCAGGAAGATGTTTCGGCGCTGCGTGAAGTCGGTAAATTATTGGCGTTTCTGAAAGAGCCGGAGCCGCCAAAAGGTTTCCGCGACCTGTTTGATAAGCTGCCGCAGTTTAAGCAGGTGTTGAACATGCCAACGAAACGGTTACGTGGTGCGCCTTGTCAGCAAAAAATCGTCTCCGGCGAGGATGTCGATCTTAACCGTATTCCCATTATGACCTGCTGGCCGGAAGATGCCGCTCCGCTGATTACCTGGGGGTTGACCGTAACGCGTGGCCCGCACAAAGAGCGGCAGAATCTGGGTATTTATCGTCAACAGTTGATTGGTAAAAATAAACTGATTATGCGCTGGTTGTCGCATCGCGGCGGTGCGCTGGATTTCCAGGAGTGGTGTGCGGCGCATCCGGGTGAACGTTTCCCGGTTTCTGTGGCGCTGGGTGCTGATCCCGCTACTATTCTCGGTGCAGTCACCCCCGTTCCGGATACACTTTCAGAGTATGCGTTTGCCGGATTGCTGCGCGGCACCAAGACCGAAGTGGTGAAGTGTATCTCCAATGACCTTGAAGTGCCCGCCAGTGCGGAAATTGTGCTGGAAGGGTATATCGAACAAGGCGAAACGGCGCCAGAAGGGCCGTATGGCGACCACACCGGTTACTATAACGAAGTCGATAGTTTCCCGGTATTTACTGTGACGCATATTACTCAGCGTGAAGATGCGATTTACCACTCCACCTATACTGGTCGTCCGCCGGATGAACCTGCGGTACTGGGCGTGGCGTTGAACGAAGTGTTCGTGCCAATTCTGCAAAAACAATTCCCGGAAATTGTCGATTTCTACCTTCCGCCGGAAGGTTGCTCTTATCGTCTGGCGGTCGTGACGATCAAAAAGCAATACGCCGGGCACGCGAAGCGCGTCATGATGGGCGTCTGGTCGTTTTTACGCCAGTTTATGTACACCAAATTTGTGATCGTTTGCGATGATGATGTCAACGCACGCGACTGGAACGATGTGATTTGGGCGATTACTACCCGTATGGACCCAGCGCGGGATACGGTGCTGGTTGAAAACACGCCCATTGATTATCTGGATTTTGCCTCGCCTGTTTCCGGGCTGGGTTCAAAAATGGGGCTGGATGCCACGAATAAATGGCCAGGGGAAACCCAGCGCGAGTGGGGGCGTCCTATCAAAAAAGATCCGGACGTTGTCGCGCGTATTGACGCAATCTGGGATGAGCTGGCTATTTTTAACAACGGTAAAAGCGCCTGAGGCGCGTTTGTATTGCCCTATTTATCGATCCGACAGAGAAAGCGCATGACAACCTTAAGCTGTAAAGTGACCTCGGTAGAAGCTATCACGGATACTGTATATCGTGTCCGAATCGTGCCAGACGCGGCCTTTTCTTTTCGTGCTGGTCAGTATTTGATGGTAGTGATGGACGAGCGCGATAAACGCCCGTTCTCAATGGCCTCGACGCCGGATGAAAAAGGTTTCATTGAGCTGCATATTGGCGCTTCTGAAATCAACCTTTACGCGAAAGCAGTCATGGATCGCATTCTTAAAGATCATCAAATCGTGGTCGATATTCCGCACGGTGAGGCATGGCTGCGCGATGATGAAGAACGACCAATGATTCTGATTGCGGGCGGCACCGGTTTCTCTTATGCGCGCTCGATTTTGCTGACGGCGCTGGCGCGTAATCCCAATCGTGATATCACCATTTACTGGGGCGGGCGTGAAGAGCAGCATCTTTATGATCTCTGCGAGCTTGAGGCGCTTTCGCTTAAGCATCCAGGTTTGCAAGTGGTGCCGGTGGTTGAACAACCGGAAGCGGGCTGGCGTGGGCGTACTGGCACAGTGTTAACGGCGGTATTGCAGGATCACGGTACGCTGGCAGAGCATGATATCTACATTGCCGGACGTTTTGAGATGGCGAAAATAGCCCGTGACCTGTTTTGCAGTGAGCGTAATGCGCGGGAAGATCGCCTGTTTGGCGATGCGTTTGCGTTTATCTAAGCCATAAAAAACCCGCCCCTGACAGGCGGGAAGAACGGCAACTAAAACTTTATCAGTGGCATTTAGATCTATGTCGCATCCGGCAAACAGTGCCTGATGCGACGCTGTCGCGTCTTATCAGGCCTACAATTGGTGCCGGATCGGTAGACCGGATAAGGCGTTCACGCCGCATCCGGCAAGTGGTTAAACCCGCTCAAACACCGTCGCAATACCCTGACCCAAACCGATACACATCGTCGCCAGACCAAACTGAACGTCTTTGTGTTCCATCAGATTCAGCAGCGTGGTACTGATACGCGCACCGGAACAACCCAGCGGATGACCCAGCGCGATCGCGCCACCGTTGAGGTTGATCTTCTCGTCAATTTGCTCCATCAGTCCCAGATCTTTAATACACGGCAGGATCTGCGCGGCAAAGGCTTCGTTCATTTCAAACACGCCGATGTCGCTGGCAGAAAGCCCCGCTTTTTTCAACGCCAGCTTAGAGGCCGGAACCGGGCCGTAACCCATAATCGACGGATCACAACCAAAAACCGCCATCGAACGCACACGGGCGCGCGGCTTAAGACCTAATTCACGGGCGCGGCTTTCACTCATTACCAGCATGGCAGCTGCGCCATCGGAGAGCGCAGAAGATGTACCCGCCGTTACCGTACCGCTGACTGGATCAAACGCCGGACGCAGCGTGGCGAGGGCTTCCACGGTAGTTTCCGGTCGAATCACTTCGTCATAATTAAACTGCTTCAGGACGCCGTCGGCATCGTGACCACCGGTCGGGATGATTTCATTTTTAAATGCCCCCGACTGCGTGGCGGCCCAGGCGCGAGCGTGTGATCGCGCGGCAAAGGCATCCTGCATTTCACGGCTGATACCGTGCATACGCGCCAGCATTTCTGCCGTTAAGCCCATCATGCCCGCCGCTTTGGCGACATTGCGGCTCAGGCCGGGGTGAAAATCAACGCCGTGACTCATCGGCACATGGCCCATATGCTCCACGCCGCCAACCAGACATGCCTGCGCATCGCCGGTCATGATCATTCGTGCTGCGTCATGCAGTGCCTGCATGGATGAACCACACAAGCGATTGACGGTAACTGCCGGGACAGAGTGCGGCACTTCTGCCAACAGCGCCGCGTTACGGGCGATATTAAAACCCTGCTCCAGCGTTTGCTGCACACAGCCCCAGTAAATATCATCGAGAGCAGCCGCTTCCAGCGCCGGATTACGCGCCAGCAGGCTACGCATTAAATGAGCGGAGAGATCTTCCGCACGCACGTTACGAAAAGCACCGCCCTTCGAACGGCCCATCGGGGTGCGAATTGCATCGACAATGACAACCTGTTCCATTGTGACTCCTTAAGCCGTTTTCAGGTCGCCAACCGGACGGGCTGGCTCAACCGGGGGATAGTACGGTTCGTTATGACGTGCTTTATTACGCAGACCTTCCGGCACTTCATACAGCGGGCCGAGGTGCTGATATTGCTGTGCCATATCGAGGTATTTCGCGCTGCCGAGGGTGTCCAGCCAGCGGAACGCGCCGCCGTGGAACGGAGGGAAGCCCAGGCCGTAGACCAGCGCCATATCCGCTTCTGCCGGAGTGGCGATAATGCCCTCTTCCAGACAGCGCACCACTTCGTTGACCATCGGGATCATCATGCGGGCGATAATCTCTTCCTCACTGAAATCGCGCTTCGGCTGGCTGATTTCTGCCAGCAGGTCGTCAACGGCGGCGTCTTCTTCTTTCTTCGGCTTACCTTTGCTGTCTTCTTTATAACGCCAGAAACCGAGGCCGTTCTTCTGACCAAAGCGGTTGGCATCAAACAGCGCGTCGATGGCATCGCGATAATCTTTCTGCATCCGCTGCGGGAAGCCTGCTGCCATCACGGCCTGAGCGTGGTGCGCGGTATCAACCCCCACGACATCCAGCAGGTATGCCGGACCCATTGGCCAGCCGAACTGTTTTTCCATCACTTTGTCGATTTTGCGGAAGTCCGCGCCGTCGCGTAGCAACTGGCTGAATCCGGCGAAGTAGGGGAACAGTACGCGGTTAACGAAGAAGCCGGGGCAGTCGTTCACCACAATCGGCGTCTTGCCCATCTTGCTCGCCCAGGCGACGACTTTCGCGATGGTTTCGTCGGAGCTTTTCTCACCACGAATAATTTCCACCAACGGCATCCGGTGCACCGGGTTAAAGAAGTGCATCCCGCAGAAGTTTTCCGGGCGTTCCAGCGCATTGGCCAGTTCGCTGATAGGAATGGTTGAAGTATTAGAAGCCAGCACGGTATCCGGGCGAACTTTCTGCTCGGTTTCTGCCAGCACGGCTTTTTTCACTTTTGGGTTTTCAACAACCGCTTCTACCACAACATCCACACGGTCAAACCCGGCGTAGTCGAGCGTTGGGTGAATTGTGGAGATCACGCCAGCCAGTTTCAGACCATCGATCTTGCCGCGCTCAAGCTGCTTGTTCAGCAGTTTCGCGGCTTCGGTCATGCCGAGGGTTAACGACTTGTCGTTGATATCTTTCATGACAACCGGCACGCCCTTCCACGCGGACTGGTAAGCGATACCGCCGCCCATAATGCCTGCGCCCAGCACGGCGGCCTGTTTCGGGGTTTCAACGTCTTTGGTGAGTTTCTTCGCTTTGCCTTTTACATATTGATCGTTAAGGAAAATGCCGACCAGTGCGCGAGCTTCGTTGGTGTGCGCCAGCGGGACAAAACTTTTGTTTTCCAGGTTTAAGGCTTCTTCACGGCCAAAACGGGCAGCCGCTTCAATAGTTTTTACTGCGGTGATGGGGGCTGGATAATGTTTCCCCGCCGTTTGCGCGACCATCCCTTTAGCGATGGTGAAGCTCATGGTGGCTTCAATCTTGCTCAGTTTTAGCGGTTCCAGCTTCGGTTGACGTTTCGCTTTCCAGTCGAGGTCGCCGTTAATGGCCTGGCGTAAAATCGCCATTGCGCCTTCAAGTAGTTTTTCTGCTTTGACTACGCCATCCACCAGACCGATTTTCAGCGCCTGATCCGCGCCGACATCTTTACCGGCGGCAATGATTTCCAGCGCACTGTCAGCGCCCAGCATACGTGGCATACGCACGGAGCCGCCAAAGCCCGGCATGATGCCCAGTTTGGTTTCCGGCAGACCGATACGCAGATCCGGCGTCGCCAGACGATAATCGGTCGCCAGCACGCATTCGCAGCCACCGCCCAGCGCATAGCCGTTGACGGCAGCAATGGTCGGCACCGGCAGATCTTCCAGTCGATTAAACACGCTATTGGCAAAGTGCAGCCACTGGCTTAACTGTTCTTCGGGAACGAGGAACAGGGACAAAAATTCGGTGATATCAGCACCGACGATAAAGGCTGCTTTGTTCGAACGCAGCAGCAGCCCTTTTAAATCTGATTGCTGTTCCAGCACACCGATGGCCTCGCCAAGGCTGGCGACGGTCGCAGTGTCGAGTTTATTAACTGAGCCTGGGGCATCAAATACCAGTTCGGCAATGCCATCTTCCAGCCAGTCAAGGTACAGGGTGTCGCCTTTGTAAAGCATGTCAGTCTCCTGAATCCGCAAGGTGATCTGGTCGTACCAGATGAAACGAAGTGTGTATTTTGTGTTAAAAATATGCAAACAAAAGATTAAAGAAATGCCGATTCGATCACGCTCGGCAGAAATCACGCTCTGTATTAACGTTGTGCTAAGATGCGGAGACTTAAGGTCAAAAAAACAGAAGGGTAAAAAATGGAATCACTGGCCTCGCTCTATAAAAATCATATGGCTACCTTACAGGAACGGACTCGCGATGCGCTGGCGCGTTTCAAGCTGGATGCATTACTTATTCACTCCGGCGAGCTATTCAACGTTTTTCTCGACGATCATCCCTATCCGTTTAAAGTGAACCCGCAATTCAAAGCGTGGGTGCCGGTAACTCAGGTGCCAAACTGCTGGCTGCTGGTGGATGGCGTGAACAAGCCGAAACTGTGGTTTTATCTGCCGGTTGATTACTGGCACAACGTCGAACCGCTGCCGACCTCTTTCTGGACTGAGGATGTGGAAGTGATCGCGCTGCCGAAAGCCGATGGCATTGGTAGCCTGCTGCCCGCTGCGCGCGGCAATATCGGTTATATCGGCCCTGTGCCGGAACGTGCGCTGCAACTGGGCATTGAGGCCAGTAACATTAACCCGAAAGGGGTTATCGACTACCTGCATTATTACCGCTCCTTTAAAACCGAGTACGAACTGGCCTGTATGCGTGAAGCGCAGAAAATGGCAGTCAACGGTCATCACGCGGCAGAAGAAGCCTTCCGTTCTGGCATGAGCGAGTTCGATATCAATATTGCCTATCTGACCGCGACCGGTCATCGTGATACCGACGTACCTTACAGCAACATTGTGGCGCTTAACGAACACGCAGCGGTGCTGCATTACACCAAACTGGATCATCAGGCGCCGGAAGAGATGCGCAGCTTCCTGCTGGATGCCGGGGCAGAATATAACGGCTATGCGGCTGACCTGACCCGTACCTGGTCGGCAAAAAGCGACAACGACTATGCACAGCTGGTGAAAGACGTTAATGATGAACAACTGGCACTGATCGCCACCATGAAAGCGGGCGTCAGCTATGTGGATTACCACATCCAGTTCCATCAACGCATCGCCAAACTGCTGCGTAAACATCAAATCATCACCGATATGAGTGAAGAAGCGATGGTCGAAAACGATCTCACCGGACCGTTTATGCCGCACGGTATTGGCCATCCGCTTGGTCTGCAGGTGCATGATGTAGCCGGTTTTATGCAGGATGATAGCGGTACGCACCTCGCGGCACCGGCAAAATATCCGTACCTGCGCTGCACCCGTATTCTCCAGCCAGGCATGGTTTTAACCATCGAACCGGGTATCTACTTCATCGAATCGTTGCTGGCGCCGTGGCGTGAAGGGCAGTTCAGCAAACATTTCAACTGGCAGAAAATTGAAGCACTGAAACCGTTCGGCGGCATTCGTATCGAAGACAACGTGGTGATCCACGAAAACAACGTGGAAAACATGACCCGGGATCTGAAACTGGCGTGATGGAAAGCTGGTTAATCCCTGCGGCACCGGTCACGGTTGTTGAAGAGATCAAAAAGAGCCGCTTCATTACGCTGTTGGCACATACCGATGGCGTCGAGGCGGCGAAAGCGTTTGTTGAATCGGTAAGGGCAGAGCACCCCGATGCCCGCCACCATTGCGTGGCGTGGGTAGCTGGCGCACCGGATGATTCTCAACAACTGGGTTTCTCTGATGATGGAGAACCGGCAGGAACGGCAGGTAAACCGATGCTCGCCCAACTAATGGGCAGCGGCGTCGGGGAAATTACCGCTGTGGTGGTGCGCTACTACGGCGGCATCTTGCTGGGCACTGGTGGGTTAGTGAAAGCGTATGGCGGTGGCGTGAATCAGGCGCTGCGCCAGCTAACGACCCAACGCAAGACGCCATTAACCGAATATACTTTGCAATGTGAATATAGTCAGTTAACCGGCATTGAAGCGTTGCTGGGGCAGTGTGGCGGCAAAATTATCAACAGTGACTATCAGGCATTCGTTCTGCTGCGGGTGGCGCTTCCGGCGGCGAAAGTGGCTGAATTTTCCGCAAAGCTGGCGGATTTTAGCCGTGGTTCATTGCAATTGTTAGCGATTGAAGAATAATCCCCACTTCATTTTGCAGAACTAAGGAAGCGGCAGAGATGCATTTTCGCGCCATTACCCGAATCGTTGGACTACTGGTCATCTTATTTTCAGGGACGATGATTATCCCTGGGCTGGTAGCACTCATCTACCGGGATGGGGCGGGCCGCGCTTTTACCCAGACCTTTTTTGTCGCCCTCGCCATTGGCTCTATGCTGTGGTGGCCGAACCGTAAAGAGAAGGGCGAACTGAAATCCCGTGAAGGGTTTCTGATTGTGGTGCTGTTCTGGACGGTGCTGGGTAGCGTCGGTGCGCTCCCTTTTATCTTCTCGGAAAGCCCGAACCTTACGATTACCGATGCGTTTTTTGAATCTTTCTCCGGCCTGACCACCACCGGGGCCACTACGCTGGTGGGGCTGGATTCACTCCCTCACGCTATCCTCTTTTATCGCCAGATGCTGCAATGGTTTGGCGGGATGGGGATCATCGTGCTGGCAGTAGCGATACTGCCTATCCTCGGCGTTGGTGGGATGCAGCTCTATCGCGCGGAAATGCCCGGCCCGCTGAAAGATAACAAAATGCGCCCGCGTATTGCGGAAACGGCGAAAACCTTGTGGCTGATTTATGTCTTGCTGACCGTCGCCTGTGCGCTGGCGCTGTGGTTTGCCGGAATGAATGCCTTTGATGCCATCGGCCATAGCTTTGCGACTATCGCCATCGGCGGCTTCTCGACACATGATGCCAGCGTCGGTTATTTCGACAGCCCGACGATTAACACCATCATTGCTATCTTCCTGCTAATCTCCGGCTGTAACTACGGTCTGCACTTTTCGCTGTTAAGTGGGCGCAGTCTGAAGGTTTATTGGCGCGATCCGGAATTTCGCATGTTTATCGGCGTACAGTTTACGCTGGTGGTTATTTGTACACTCGTTCTGTGGTTTCATAATGTCTACAGTTCGGCGCTGATGACGATTAACCAGGCATTTTTCCAGGTGGTGTCGATGGCGACGACTGCCGGATTTACGACAGACAGCATTGCCCGTTGGCCGCTCTTCTTGCCAGTACTGCTGTTATGCTCTGCTTTTATCGGTGGTTGCGCCGGGTCAACGGGCGGTGGCCTGAAAGTGATCCGCATCCTGCTGCTGTTCAAGCAGGGGAACCGTGAGCTGAAACGACTGGTGCATCCGAACGCCGTCTACAGCATTAAGCTGGGGAATCGCGCACTGCCGGAACGTATCCTCGAAGCCGTTTGGGGATTTTTCTCCGCCTATGCATTGGTGTTTATTGTCAGTATGCTGGCGATTATCGCCACGGGCGTGGATGACTTTTCTGCCTTTGCCTCGGTTGTTGCGACATTGAATAACCTGGGGCCAGGGCTTGGCGTGGTTGCTGATAACTTTACCAGTATGAACCCGGTGGCTAAATGGATCCTGATAGCCAACATGCTGTTTGGTCGTCTGGAGGTCTTTACATTGCTGGTGCTCTTTACCCCGACTTTCTGGCGTGAATGATGGAGTAATACGTGAAAACATTAATTCTTTTCTCAACAAGGGACGGACAAACGCGCGAGATTGCCTCCTACCTGGCTTCGGAATTGAAAGAACTGGGGATCCAGGCGGATGTCGCTAATGTGCACCGCATTGAAGAGCCACAGTGGGAAAACTACGATCGCGTGGTTATTGGCGCTTCTATTCGCTACGGTCACTACCATTCTGCGTTCCAGGAATTTGTCAAAAAACATGCGACGCAGCTGAACTCGATGCCGAGCGCCTTTTACTCCGTGAATCTGGTGGCGCGCAAACCGGAGAAGCGTACTGTGCAGACCAATAGCTACGCGCGGAAGTTTCTGATGAACTCGCAATGGCGTCCCGATCGCTGTGCAGTCATTGCCGGGGCGCTGCGTTATCCACGCTATCGTTGGTACGACCGCTTTATGATCAAGCTGATTATGAAGATGTCAGGCGGAGAAACGGATACGCGCAAAGAAGTTGTCTACACCGATTGGGAGCAAGTGGCGAATTTCGCCCGAGAAATCGCCCATTTAACCGACAAACCGACGCTGAAATAAGCATAAAGAATAAAAAACGCGCATTCGGAAAATTATTTTAAATTTCCTCTTGTCAGCTCAGAATAACTCCCTATAATGCGCCACCACTGACACGGAACAACGGCAAACACGCCGCCGGGTCAGCGGGGTTCTCCTGAGGATCTCAACAGAGAAAAGCAAAAAATGCTTGACTCTGTGGCGGGAAAGCGTATTATGCACACCCCGCGCCGCTGAGAAAAAGCGAAGCGGCACTGCTCTTTAACAATTTATCAGAC